>CBIMFG010000032.1:0-11330 GCA_966243125.1 uncultured Niastella sp. | reverse complement strand
TCCCCATCATAGGCATTATAACCTGGCCGGGATTGGTTATCATTAATAAACTACAGATACGGGGCACTGAGCATATTGCCAAACTGCCCCGGAAGAACGTGCTGTTTGTAAGCAATCACCAAACCTACTTTGCCGACGTTATTACCTTTCTGCATATCTTTTGCGCAGTAAAATGGCGCAAGAAAAACAAGTTGGGTTTGCCATATTATTTATTGAATCCATTTACTAATGTATACTATGTAGCGGCTGCAGAAACCATGCGCAGCAGTTTCATTAGCCGGTTGTTTACGCTGGCCGGCGCCTTAACGGTTAAAAGAACGTGGAGTTCGGGTGGTAAGGAAGTGCGCCGGGGATTGGATCCTTCTGACACCCGGAAAATTACCCGGGCGCTCGATAGCAACTGGGTGATCACTTTCCCGCAGGGTACCACTGCTCCTTTTGCTCCGGGCCGAAAAGGTACGGCGCATATCATAAAGTTGTGCAAGCCTGTTGTTGTACCGGTGGTGATCAATGGCTTTTGGCGGGCTTTTAATAAGAAGGGCCTGAAGTTTAAAAAGAAAGGAACCTTATTGACGGTAACATTTAAGGAACCGCTGTCAATTGATTATGAAGCGCCGGTAGAAGTGATACTGGCGCAGGTGATGGATGCCATTGAACAAAGCAAAACGTTTATGTTGAAAGGCGCGCATCATAGAAAGACAATTGGCCAATGAAATAAAGCAAGGTGCTGCTAACAGGCGGCTGAACGCTGAAGGCTTAACGCTTAACGCGAATACAGTGGCTTTCTGCGTTCTGCGTTAAGCGTTTTGCGTTAGACTATAATTTAAATAAAGCTTTCAATTCTGTAGCGTCATCTGGTTTCATTTTTCCACCTAGTATCAGGCGAACCTGTCTTCTTCGCAATGCACCTTCAAACAACTTTACTTCTTCTTCTGATTCTGGCACCAGGTTAGGCACCTTGCGGGGTTTACCGTTTGGGTCTAATGCAACAAAGGTAAAATAGGCCTCGTTGCTTTTGTATTTATACTGGTGCAGGGCATCTTCGCCCCAAACACTCATAAAGATCTCCATAGATGTATTAAAAGCCCGGGAAACCCTGGCCTGAATATGTACCGCGTTGCCCAGTTTTATGGGATTTTCGAAGCTGATATTATCAACAGAAGCTGTTACCACCGGTGTGCCGCAATGCTTCATAGCTGCCAGGGCTGCTGCAATATCCATCCAGTACATTAATCGTCCGCCCATTAAATTGCCAAACATATTGGTATCGTTGGGCAATACCAACTCCGTCATGGTGACTACGGATTCTTTGGCCGTTTTAGAAAACTGGTCCATGTAGTTTTTTGCGCAAAGATAATAGGTAGAAATTCAGAAAACGACTGTTGGCCGAAAACTCCGGCAATCTTAAATAGTCACTTTTTCAAGGGTTTGTAAAAATGCTTCGTCGGCATCGGCGCCAATACCCGGCGTTTCAGGCACTTCCAGCAAAAAGCCTTTGTATTGAACGCCACCGGTAACGGGATCGGTTTTATGACCCAGCATGCAGGTATCCATATCGTAAAAAACAACATTGTCGTGGGCCAGCGCAAAATGCGCAAATGCCGTCAACGCCACGCGGCTTTCGAGCATGCCACCCATCATACAGGGAATGTTTTGCTCCTTACACACCGCATGAATTTTTTGGGCTTCCCAAATACCGCCCGATTTGGCAAACTTGATGTTCACATAATCGCAGGCATTGGCTGCAATAATGCGTTTGGCATCGTGGTGGTCAAAAACACTTTCGTCGGCCATGATCCTGATGGGCGATTGTTTCACCAATGCCGGTAATTTATCATCGTCCCAATGCCGCATGGGTTGCTCGCAAAACTGCACGTTAAAATCCGCCATGCTGGTGAGGGCAAACAGGGCATCTTCATAACTCCATCCCTGGTTGGCGTCTATTCGCAACCCAATAGCAAACCCTACTGCCTCGCGGATCTTACGTACCCGCTCCACATCTTCTTTGGCGTTCTTTCCCAGTTTTATTTTAATGATGCGTACGCCACGTTTTACAAAATCAATGGCCCTGGCAGCCATTTGCTCAGGCGTATCGATGCCTATGGTGAGGTCGGTTTCCAGTTCTTTTTTATTGGTTGTGCCTAAGTATTGATACAAAGGTTTGCCCGCGGCTTTTGCTGCCAGATCATACAGCGCCATATCGAAAGCGCTTTTAATGGTGGCATTAAAGGCGGTGAAATTGTGCAACTCCTGTAACCGGTCTTCAATGGCTGCAGCATTTTTGTTTTTCCAAAGGGCCGCAAAATCTTTCGCCATTTCAAAACAAGTGGCCTGGGTTTCACCTGCAATCATGGGAAAGGCTGAACATTCACCCACGCCATAGAACCCCGCATCGGTATGCACCCTGATAAAGGTATTCTGGGCGTAGTGCATGGTGCCGGTAGCAATGGTAAATGGGTGCATGGGGATGCTGAACTTGTAGATATCGGTGTGGAGGATCTACATAGACTGCAATTTAAGTTAGTAAAGGGAGGGAAAAAGCGGCAAAATCCGGCAGGTTGCCGGTTACCAGTTACCAGCCACTGGTTGCCGGGACTTTATTGCAGAATGCTGAACAGATTTTGTTTTCACCTGCTAACTGGTGACCGGTACCTGGTAACTGGAACTACGGTTATTAATTATGGGCAATTATGATCTTAATACTTAGGAAATAATTGCTAATGAATTATCTTTGCGCCTAACATTCGTTAGTTCTATGTCAAAAACTGCCGTAGCTGTATCTTTTGATAATACTGAAAATGCATTTGCTTATAAATCAGACAAGGAGTTAAAAAAGGCCCACTTCCTTTTTTCGAGCATGGGCTATCAGGCCCTGGTAAAACTGGGCACCCGGCTTACTCCCTGGGCCATTAGAACCGGACTTCCCATCAAAAATCTGATCCGCAACACCATATTTGAGCAATTTGTTGGCGGCGAAACGCTGGAGGAAACTGCCCGCGTAGCAGCCAAACTGAAAAAATTTAATGTGCAGGTGATCCTTGATTATGGGGTAGAAGGAATAGAAGGAGAGGAGAATTTTGACCATGGCACCGATGAGTTCATAAAGGTGATTGAATATGCCGCCACGCAGCCTAATATTCCGTTTATGAGCGTAAAGGTGACCGGCCTGGCCCGGTTTGCCCTGTTGGAAAAACTGGATGCAGCCGCCACTACCAAAAGCGGGTTTGAAGGCCGCGTACACACTGATGTGTTGACTGCTGCCGAAAAAGCCGAATGGCAACGGGTTGAACAACGCATTATTCGTATTTGTGAAGCCGCTGCCACCAAAGGAATAGGTGTATTGATTGATGCGGAAGAAAGCTGGATCCAGGACCCCGTTGATGCGCTTACCATGCAAATGATGGAAAAATTCAACCGGAAAAGAACGGTTATCTACAATACCATTCAACTCTACCGCCACGACCGGCTGCAATTTTTGAAAGACAGTTTTGCTTCGGCACAACAAAAAGGTTTTATCCTGGGCGCCAAACTGGTGCGTGGTGCGTATATGGAAAAAGAACGCAAACGCGCTGCTGCCATGAACTATGCATCGCCCATTCAACCCAATAAAAAAGCTACTGACCACGACTATAATGCAGCGCTTGAGTTTTGTGTTGATTACCTGGAGCACATTGCGCTGATCGTTGCCTCACACAACGAGTACAGTAACTTATATACAACCGAGTTGCTCGATAAAAAAGGAATTACACACAATCATCCACACGTGCATTTTTCGCAACTGTATGGCATGAGCGATAATATCACTTTCAACCTGGCAAAGAATGGATTCCGTGTAAGCAAGTACTTGCCATTTGGTCCTATTAAAGATGTGATCCCTTACCTGATGCGCCGGGCGCAGGAGAATTCGTCGGTATCGGGGCAAACGGGAAGAGAATTAGGGTTGATCAAGAGAGAGATGGAAAGGAGAAAGTCGGGATAGTGAAGAATTAAGAATTAGAAATTAGAAATGAGAAATGAGAAAGTGAAGAAATATTGAATATCGAATGTTGAATATAGAATGTTGAAGTAGGAGGTGAGAAGATCGCGAATGTCATACCTCCTACTTCTTACCTCTTACTTCAATTTCTCACCAAATAACTTCAACGTACGCTCCCACGCTAACTTAGCGGCAGTAGCATTGTAACGGGTAGGGGCCGTATCGTTATTAAAAGCATGATTGGCGCCTTCGTAAATATACAGTTCGTATTTGGTGCCGGCTTTCTTCAGTGCTTCTTCATACGCAGGTATACCGGCATTAACGCGTTCATCAAGCCCGCCATAATGTAATTGCACGGCTGCTTTTATTTTAGGAACATCAGCCGCATCGGGTTGGCGACCATAATAGGCAACCGCGGCTTTCAACTCAGGCACATGCACTGCTAACTGATTGGCCATACCGCCACCCCAGCAAAAACCAACACAACCGGTTTTGAAATTGCAATCTTCCCTCGATTTCAGATAATCAAAAGCCTTGATATAGTTGTTGAGATTCTTTTGTGCATCCAGTTTACCGATCTTATCGCGGGCTTCATCTTCATTGGTGGGCGTACCGCCTACAGGCGATAAGGCATCAGGCGCCATTGCCAGGTAACCAGCCAATGCCACCCGGCGGGTAATATCTTCAATGTGCGGGTTCAGTCCCCGGTTTTCGTGAATGACCACCACGGCGCCATACTTTCCGTTGGCTTTGGGTTTGGCTACATAGCCCTTCATAGTACAATCATCACCGGGATAAGTAATACGTTCTGTTATAATGCGATCGTCCTGCGGCGGCACCGTTTGTGCATGCGCATAATTTACTTCCAGCATGGGTAATACGGCCAGTGCTGCAGTAATACTGCCGGTTATTTTGGCGAGGCGGCGCAGGAATTCATCGCGCGAAAGTGGTACGTGGGTATACTCGTCGAAAAGGTTGATTATTTCCTGGTTCATATGGTGAAATGCTTTTTACTAAAGGTAATAAATTTGGGGAAGGCGGGCGACTGTTTTACCTTCGGCATTCCCGGACTGCTAGCTCAGTTGGTTTAGAGCATTACTTTGACAGAGTAGGGGTCACTGGTTCGAGTCCAGTGCAGTCCACTTTTTTGTAAAGCCCGCTTCTGTAGCGGGTTTTTGCTTTAAAGAAATCAAATTGTTCTTTCTGAGATGTTTTATATATTTAAAATGAACTGTTTATTGGTTCGAATCCGGTAATATTCTTGTATAAGAATGTGGGCATGCACGTGTTGAACTTCATTAATATTTTATGATAATGACACTATACTAATCTTTGCTCCAGAAAACCTTTCCATACGATAAACCCCTTTTGGGTAGCAGAATAGTCATGCATAATCCTACTAAAGTTTGGATGATCTTTGTTAAGATAATCCTGTTTGCCTGTATTCTTAATTTCATTTAGCACTCCTTCGATTTCACTTAGTCCGTTTCGCAATGCATCCATTGTTTTTTCAAAATGCCAGATATAAGTAGCTTCTTCACTATTTAGCGTTTCCCATACGACATGGTATTTCTTGTCGCCCTGCAATAGAAACAAGAATGAAAAAGGCTGTAATACAAATCTTATTTTTAATACCGATGAAAGGTGTTGTGCGGCGAGGAATTTAAGATGGTGATAATGTTTTGAGTCTTTTACACTTAGGATATCATCAATTAAATCCTTGTCGGATTTAAACATTTCTTTTAATGAGGGCTGATCTAGTAAGGTGTCGCTCGTATGTAGGATTGAGCTTTCATCGTTGTGTCTTTTAAATGGCAGGATTCTCTTTTTTACAAATTCAAAACGAACACTATCGATAATGCCGCTGTTTATTTTATTGATGTCTTCAGATGAGGCTGTTGCTGATAATATCTGATTTTCATTATAACGAATTTCAATTTCAGTGACGATCAATTTTTTCTTCAGAATTTTTATAAAGTAGTCTTTGATCGCCTCAAACTCGGGGCGTATATCCGAATTTTCAATTTGAAATTTGATATCCTGGCTTAGTTCTTCAATGAATATGTTAAATACTACACAGGCATTTGAGAATTGATTTTTGGAAAGGGCACCTTCATGATTTTCCTTATTACCCATTCAGCCGGTTTCGTTACTATTTTAAAACTTGGCTGCGGAATATTGTCGCTAGATTCTTCACATACTTTTGGGGTTGAAGTAAATTTCTTAAGTTCAACAGCATATAATAGCCTGGCAGTATCAAGAGAACGAAAGCTTATTTTATCGATAGGCTGGAACTGCAGGGAAATTTGATTGCCGGTGTTGAATTCTGGATTGGCTGCATAGTCTATTATTTCTGCTCTGATTTCACTATTTTCCTCATCATAGTTCAATACTCGTATTCTCCAGGCAACCTCTGTTTTAAACTTTTCTACTTGTACAGGGAGATCAAGTTGGTCTATTTGTAATGTTGTAGCATCGGTATTGATAAACACTTTATCCTCATTGAAGACCAATGTCAATTCATCCAGCCTCTGTATTTGTCCGGTTTGTAAAAGACTTTGATAATACCGGCTTCTTTGCTTGAATAATTTTTCTAAATAATCCACATGTATGTCCCGGTAATCATAAATAACCGGAATGGCTTCTGTGCGTTGTACCCGGCCAAGATATTGAACCATTTTCCTCTCAAATGAAAATGGATATGCCAGCACCAGACAATCCAGGCTTGGTATATCGGTGCCCTCACCCAAAAATTGTCCGGTGGAAATTAGTACCTGAAAATTCCCGGAATTGATTTGGCGAAATTTGTTTTTCTTTTGTGATTCAGCATCCTCGCCGGAAACAGCAATTACCTCAAATTTTGTTTTGAGGTATTGGTAAAGCGTATCAATATGTGCTTTTCTTTCTGTTAATACCAATACTTTCTTTCCGGTATTCACTTCGGAAATAATATCATTTATGATAAGGCGATTCCTTAATGAATCATGAATAAGTATCTGGAACAAAGTCTCAGCCTTATCAGTCTTGTAATCAAATGGAACCAATAATTCTGTTTCCCTAATTATTACCGAAACTTTTTGGGGTACAGCTTTGTTTTCGACGGGTAATTTCGTTTCATGAATTACGTCCCCGATATGAATGAATATTAACTTCTCATCATTATTTTTTCTGATGGGAGTAGCTGTTAATCCATACAAGTAATAGCAATGGAAATTTGATATTACCTGTCTGAATGTTTTCGCAGGTACATGATGACATTCGTCGATAATGATGGTACCAAAGGATTTAAAAAAATCATCAGATGCATTTACACCTGCAAGGCTTTGAATCATGGCAACAGTAATGTGTGTGCCTATTTTTTGTTGCCCTTGTACGATTTTACCGATGAATGGCGCTGCAATTCCTAAAAACGACTGAATACGTTCAATCCATTGATCAAAAAGTTGCTTGCGATGTACAATTATCAGTGCTGGTTGTTCTTTCTGAGCTATAATCGATAATCCAATGATGGTTTTTCCTGAACCTGGTGGTGCTACAATAACTCCCATTTCTTTTTTGACTGCTGTATCAATCGCCGCTTTCTGATAACCATACAATGATCCTTTAAATGAATATTTTACTCCTTTAAGTTTTTTTCGTTCGTCATTTAATTGATAAGGAATGCGCTTTTCTTTGCAATACAGTAGTAGCTCTCTAACAAATCCTCTTGGAATAAAAACATAACCATCCCGTTCTTCAAGCATTCTGAAGTAGGCTTCTGTGCCATACGTATTTTTACTCAGCTTCTTCTTTATGATATATTCAGAATTAACGAAGTTGAGGCTATCTCTTAAAAAGTTTACCAGGTCTGGACTTAATTGCGCTCGTGGGATTTTAATATTATTGGTTAACGTGATTTGCAGTACTGCTGTATTTGATGAAACTGTTTGTATGTGTTTATTATCTAAACCTGTTAATGAATTGTATATATCTTCCAACTGCTGGATATCCACTTTCTTTATTGTTTGCAAAAATGACCATTGGTCTTGATAAGGTTTATAATTAACCGGGTCAATAAAACAAGAATTATTATTATCCAGTGATTTCTTTTGCAATGGTAATGCGATTAGATTGCCGACTTCTTTTCCTGAATGTGAGTCCTGGTTAGGAAACAGTCGGTCATAATTAGAATTTTTATCGAAAGGAGAAATAATGCCAATTGATTCAAGAATGTGAAGCATGATCCTCCTGCTTTTAAAGGCAGGATAGCTGTTTTCAAAAAACATCCATACATGACCTCCATGTCCGCTTCGGGAACGTTCAATATATACCGGCAGCTTATATCTTTCACAGGCATCTATAAATAGTTTCACTTCATCCTGCCAGCTTATTTTTCCAGTTTCTGATTCATCAAAGTCGGCTGCTATGAACCAGGATGAATTGTCTGGTAAAAGCGGATAAAGACCAATGACTTCCTTGCCCAATAAGTGATTTAGTAATCGCTGTTCGGTTAACGGGGAATAAGTCTTGTTGGGAAAATCTTTAAGCGTTCCGCCTTTTGCTTTGTGAGTGGCGTATGCATCCCAATTTAAATCATAAGCGGGCATATAACCACTTCGGTTATCTCTTTCCCAGCGAATGGCAAAAACATCTTGCCTGCCTCGGAAAAGAGACATGTAAACATCCAATGATTCTTTCGATAATGGCGTCATTAATACTATGTTCGTAAAAGCATTTAAGCTAAATTAATGTAAACTATTAATTGCACTTAAGTGGTGATTATTTAAAGCTGCAAATTTTTGATTATCAACTAGATGTGTACTTCATTGCTGGTTGAGCATTTTTTCTTATTATTGCCTAAATGATCGACGATGAAATCCGGCAAAAACTTCAAAATATCATTAGCGGAACTCTCCTTGAAGAGCAAGAAGATCATTGCACAGCAATCAGAAATCTCCTTAACAAAAGCTTTGGCTCAAATCCAACTGTTAAAAGAGAATTCGAAAGTAGGTCAATTGTCAAAGAAGAACAGGCTCGCTTCTTAAAAATTCACGCCGAAAATAATAAGCTTTGGATTCCTGCTTTAGCAGAGGGCAGTCACTATTTAACCAGGGGAGGAGAATCTGAAATATACCTGGCGCCAGATCATAAGCATGTTATCAAAATCAATGATGCTGTATACTATGCTACCTGGACTGAATATTTCAATAGCCTGGTGATTCATAATTTATTGTTTCCTGGTACTGCTTATGAATTGTTAGGTTTTACCTCTGGTAAGGAGGGGACGCTGTGTGCTGTGCTCAAACAGCCCTTTATTGAAGGGGGACAGGCTGATCTGGAAAATATCAAAGAACTTTTGACTTTTAATGGTTTTGAGAATACCAGACGGCAGGACTATTATAACAAGGAATTTGGATTGGAGTTAGAGGATATGCATGATGAAAACGTGATTGTCAAAGATGACTTATTATTTTTCATTGATACCGTCTTTTATATCATGGAAAGAAAATAAGTCTCATGGAACGATTGGTGATATTGTCGATATTTTATTAATTGCTTTTCAATATTAATACGCTTAAAGAATTATTTTAATTGGTTCGACAATCTGCGCAGTCCACTTTTTTGAAGCCTTCCCGATAAAACCGGGAGGGCATTTTTGTTGGGGAGCAAATCTTTTGTTTCACCACTTTATTTCCCATTGCGATTGAACATTTACAAAATACGTCAAACCATTACTCATGAGATGCAGCGTCTTACCTTCCGCAGTGTTTTCACTTTTTACTTCGTATACCCGCACGCCATTGTTCTCCCGTGTGAGGTAATTAATTAGGGCTGGAACAGTGGGAGGAATTTCATGAAGCCACTGTTCATCATGCTCCTTTACGAATGCCTGACTCATAATATGGATTTATTTTCTTTCATTTAAGCCTTTATATCTTATTGTTTGCAAAAATTGAGCCTGCTGCAGATCTCACACTATACTAATCTTTGCTCCAGAATTTCGCAAGGCATCCATTGTTTATATCTCTTCCATCTGTTGGATATCTACTTACTTTAGAAACTATCTGTAGCACCAGCGCCACCGCCACTGCCACCACCAAAATCAAACTGTTTATCGGGCTGGGCAGCAGGTGTTTGATGAAAGGTTTGCGCCACCACTAATGACTCTATCTGCAACAATCCGGCTAATTTGGGATCATTGGCTTCAGCATGTGTAAACCCATGTTTAGGCGGCGTCAGGTATTTTGTAATTACATAAGCTATACTGATCATTACAACACCGCCTATGCTCATAGCCACTTCAATGGGTGCAACGTGATAATAAAAACGGATGGTGAAGATAATTGCTGCAACCAGCAGTAATCCTGAGCGTAACAAAATAACATCGCGCTTTTGAATGCCCCTGAAAATATAAATAAGGGGAAGTAAAACAGTCGGGATCCAGAACACCCACCCGAAAGGAACGGATTCTCCTTCTTTCAATTGCAGATCGAATAGACTGTTGCTTACCTCCCGCACTACAAAATAATTACCGGCTGCATACAGTATGAGCAAGGCAAGGATCTCAATAAGCATGCAGCAATGCTTATAATGTCTTAACCGGTTATTGTTCTTAATATATCTCACCAGCCTGTAAACAAAAAAGGAGATGGCCATCAATAGAAATGGCATCATAGTTTTGGCTGTGTTGCCAAGTGGTGTTAAAGCATAAAAAACAATGGTTAGCATGGCCAAAAAAGCAAGGGCGCCCATAACGGCGTTTCCAAATCGCAGCAGTAAATAAAAAGCAGGTATAAAGATCAGCACCGCCTGAGTAAGACCATTTTCAGGAGAAAAAAGTAAGTTGGCCGCGCCAACTATACCAATGATGAATAACCATTGTAAAGCATCATCAATTCCCGACCGGTAATTTTTTTTCTCCCGTATTATAAGCTCTAATGCTGCATACACGAAAAATGAAAATACAAGAGTTAGTATGCCAAATACTTTATCTGAACCGGAGATTGCCATCATGCAGAGAAGCCCATAAGCCATCAGCACAATGATTGTGGTTAGTATAAACAACCCTATCCGGATAAATAAATTGGGCGAGTACAGGGTAACCGGATAGGCATTTTGTATGGCGGCGACCTCATCTTTTGAAATAAGTTGCTGATCGAAAGCAGCCGTTGCTTCTTCGTGGATCAATAAGTTGTTGAGCGAGGTATGGTTATAAGCGATCATTCAACTTTAATTTTTTGTTCATTCGGGAAAGGAATACGATGATACCAATAGCAGTACCAATAAAATACATTAAGATAAAATAGATGACGCCTATTTCGTGCATGATCCCGATCAATGCCCGTACTATTACATAACTGATGCCCGTGTATCC
>CBIMFG010000031.1:0-11335 GCA_966243125.1 uncultured Niastella sp. | reverse complement strand
ATTCAAGACATTGCTGAATGGCCATGTGGTGTGAATGCACTTCGCGAATGTCTCCCAGTTGTACGCCGGGATTAACTAACAATTGTTGTTTTATAGGCAGGTAAACTTCTCCAATGATCTTCAGGGTGCTTTTCTGCAACAGGTTGTAGTTGGGTAAAATGCTGCCGGCGATGGAGTTTTCGATGGCCATAAGACCACCGTTGCTTTCCTTTTTGTTGGTGGCAATTTTAACCACTTCACGGAAGGTGGCGCAGGGTATCACTTCTACATTTTTTCCGAAGAACTGGCGGGCTGCTACCTGGTGAAAACTGCCTTCATATCCCTGAATAGAAACCCTGATGCCTGTACCCTGCAAGCCACTACTGCCGGGCGTTGCATCGGTGCTCTCCTGTTGTTGTTTTCGGTCTACCATAATTGGTTGGTTTTAAAAAAGGCATAAAAAAAGTCCCGGCTTTTGGCCGGGACTCTTTATGTTGATCTTTTTCTTTATTCTTATTTAGTTGTCAACAAAAGCATTCCCGGCCTATTTCTAAAATAGAAGCTAAAATAAAAGTAAAAGAAACGGTATGCCTTTGTGATATTCATTAGGTCAAAAATAACAACTAATTATTGATGTACAAATTTTTTTCAATTAATATTACTACACCCAACCCTTCCTTTTACACCTCAATCCTTTACTGGCATGGGTTTTCAGCGATTTTAAAACCCGGTTTCCAACTAGACTATTCCAATCTTTTTGCCATTTGCCCATCAATCAGCTTAAACAAATGGAAGGGTTTATAGGTTCGCCAGTTGGCCAGTTCAATCAATTCAATGTAGCGGTTCAGCTTCGCCCGCTTAAAGTCGTACTGCGTTTGTTCGGGCATGTTCAGCACAACTATCCAGCCATTCTCATCGGTTACCTCTTCAAACCATTCCTGGTAATAATCCTTGTCGCCGCTGTGAAAGTTCAGTACGTTCTCGGCAATGAAAATGAATTTGGTAATGCCTTCATAAAAGAATACATCTATCACCTCACGTTTCAGTTCCATAATATCGTTCTCAATGGCATCGTTCCATTCCCCTATCAGTTCTATGATCGCATACTTCTCTTCATAGTCGGCCAGCAATACTTTCAGGTACATAGTGCGGGAACCGAAATCATCCCACTGTGGATGTATTAAATAATTGTAAACCGCTTGTGTATAGGTAAACTCTGAATACACCTTTCCAAAGAACGGAGACCGCTCATCCTGCTCACTGGTATAAATGTGACGCCAATTATAAAATGGTTCTATTTCATGCATATTCCAATATTAGCTTCTTCTTCACTGGTCACTAAAAACTATGCCATGGGGCATCCTTTAAAATGAAAGAAGGCTGTAGCAATTTACAGCCTTCACAATGCGGTTTCCAAATATTTTTTTATTGTATTATTCAATGATCACTTTATCGGCAAATACAGCTTTTTTACTATTACTTAACACTTTTATCAAATAAGGACCTTTAGCCAAACTGGGGTTGAATGAAACAGGTATACCCTGCGAACCGTTCACCACAGCAATCTTTTCTAACAATACTTTACCATTCAGGTCAACCAGTTGAATGGTGTACCGGCCGGATTCCTTACCATTGAAACTTACATTTACCTGGCTGTTTGCAACCGGATTGGGATATAAAGCAATATTCCCGTTACGTACAATGTCGCGGCTGTTTAATAATGGTACCGTTGACTTTTTATCAGGGAATGCCAGGTTGCCATTGGCCAGGTCGCTTGCATTGAACACGGTTCCTTCAATATTAATGCGGGTAGCGCTCCAGGTTTTCAGATCTACTTTATAATAACCTTCAGCGGTATTGGCGCTGCTTACAATAAGGTTACCTTCATTATCAACCACCGCGCCGTTGGTGGTAAAGGTTACGGGCATGCCTTGTATTTCAGCTACCCAGGTAGCTGTCATGCCCTGAATGTTTATTTTATATACATTCCGGTAAGCAGAGATCATATACAGGTTACCGGCGGCATCAGCGATCATATCGCCACCCCAGGCAACCAATTTTGAATGAACAGACCTATCGCCATTGGTGGCATCATCAAACAATGGTCCCAGGTCGGTGATCACGGGCTTTTTACCGGTAGTAAAACGGATCAGGTGATTGGCATCGTTGCTTAATGCATAGCCATCGCCATCGGCTCCAATAACCATGCGGGTAATATGATTGGCTTCATTGGTTGCATCGGCCACCTGCATAAAAGGTTCGTTCTCGAAATAATAGATCCTGGGTTCTTTTTCATCCAGGTCAACAAACCGCAGCTGGTTCATAAACAGGGGCGCATAGTACAGGCGGTTATGCCGTTGGTCGTAGGCGCAGGCAGCAGCTAAAGAAGCTACCGGTGATGTGGTGTTGGTTGTTACCGTAACGCCGTTTTGGGTAACAGGTTTTAATGCGGCGCCTGTTCGGGCATTGTATACTGTGAAGTTGGTTTGTTTGCTATCAAAGATGGAACGGGTAACAGTACCGGTTGTTAAGTCTATTTGTTTTACATCAGTCCAGTTAAAGTTTCCTTTTTCTGAACTGGTTATTGCAAAAGCGGTTGTTTGTCTTTGTGCACATACCTGTACGGCGGTCATCAACATACAGGTGGCTAAAGAAGTGTGTAAAATTCTTGTCCTCATAAGTATAAGTTTAATGATATGATCATTAAAAGTTACGGATTTTTGAGGAGAGTTTAAAGTATAAGGTTTAAGATCCTTTAAACTTCGGGCAGCCTGTTAAAAATCGAACGTTTAACATGCGACAATTACCTTATACATTAAACATTAAACTTTATGCTTTCAACGAATCCACCGCTTTTTTTACGCTGCCGTACTTCAGCAACAGTTCGCGGGCTTTATCGTAGCTGCTGATGCCTGTTTTTTCCATCACCATTTTGGTGCCGCGGTCAACCAGCTTGCTGTTGGTAAGTTGCATGTTTACCATTTTGTTATCTTCTACCCGGCCAATTTGTATCATAACCGTGGTAGAGATCATATTCAACACCAGCTTTTGAGCCGTACCGCTTTTCATGCGGGTGCTGCCCGTAACAAATTCGGGCCCTACTACCACTTCAACGGGCAGTTCGGCTGCATCGGCCAGCGGGGAGCCGGCATTGCAGGTAATACAACCGGTTATAATACCTTTTTTACGGGCTTCGGTAAGGGCGCCTATTACATAAGGCGTGGTGCCGCTGGCGGCAATACCTATTACTACATCCTTTTCATCAATGGCATGTTTCATCAAATCGGCCCAGCCCTGTTCCCAGCTGTCTTCAGCCTGTTCAACCGGGCGCTGAATGGCTACATCGCCACCGGCAATAATGCCTATCACCAGTCCTTGCGGCAGGCCATATGTGGGAGGAATTTCGCTGGCATCGAGAATGCCCAGCCGGCCACTGGTTCCGGCGCCAATATAAAAAAGGCGGCCCCCAGCCAGCATTTTATCTGAAATAGCAGTCACCAGTTTTTCTATTTGGGGGATGGCTTTCTCCACTGCTACCGGCACCTTTTTATCCTCATTATTCATATTGGTGAGCAACTCATTAATACTCATTTGCTCCAGATGCCGGTAATCGCTCGACTGCTCAGTTATTCTGGTAAATTCTGCTGACATATTTCTGTTGTTCAATGTTTTATTCGGGTTAGGCGTAAGGTTGTTAATAGTTATTGCACATGGTATTGGATCAATCCTTCCATGGCGCCTTTCAGTATTTTTCCCTGTTCAAATTCATAAGAGTGGCACAGTTCATTGATTATATCACTAAACGCAAAAGCCACGCCGCCTACAAAATTTATGGGGTATTTCCAGCTTTCCGAGAGTTTACACAGATGGGTAAAAAAGAAATCGTTCAAACCGTCTTCAATGATGTTTTCGATCATATAATGACCCCTGTTTTCCGACAAAAACAGGCAAAAAGTAGCCATGTATCTGTTTGCCAGGGGTTTCCGGTATACGTTCTCTAAAATTTCAACGGGTGTAGTGTTATATCTTGTTTCAAACTTGTAACGCAGCTCTTCATCAAACGTATTGTACAAATAATACTGAAGTACTTTTTTCCCCAGGTAGGCGCCACTGGCTTCATCGCCCAGAATGTACCCAATGCCCGGAGCCTGCTTGGCAATGCTGTTGCCATCGTAATACACGGCAAAAGAACCGGTGCCCAGGTTCCAGGCCATCCCTTCGTTACGGCCGTTCAGGGCCCTGGCCGCCGCCAGCATATCATCGCTTATCTCTATTGTTGCGGCCTTTTCAAATACAGTGGACAGCGATCTTTTGATCATATCTACGTTTACCGGGTTTCGCATGCCGGTGCCGTAATAATGTATTTCCTCAATTATGGCCGTTTTTGGCAATTGAGGCAGCAATTCCTGCTGCAATAATGTCACCGTTTTTTCTTCATCAAAAAAGTACGGACTAATACCCTGGGTAAAAACCGTTTTGGTGCGTTCTTTTGATTCTGCCAGGTACCATTCACATTTGGTGGCCCCACTATCTGCCAGCAGTATTGCCATATTTATAACCGTTTAGTCGAATAATTCCAAACCCTTGCTACACGCTTATTTACACATATAGCCATCGTGCGAAGGTAAGACGCATAGCTGAAACAACCATGCCGTAAGAACCTCATATACCTTGCATAAAAACGCAATCCGGCCCTGTTTTCATCCCCCGGCCCCACCCTTTATTTGTTTGAAGTGCCGCTTTTACACGGCCTGCAACCATTCAAAACAAAAAAGCATTTCTTGCAAATTAATTATGAACTTCGCCAAAAATTTTCAGATTTCTATCCCAAGTGGTGCTGTTTTGTTGCCGCTCCGGCAAATTCACTCACAGCCTCCGGCGGGAAGCAGGAATTAAAAAGGTGATTAATGTATGTGCCCAGGACAAGATTCGAACTTGCACGCCTGCGGCCCAACTGGCGGAGTTAGTTAACTTGTTAACCTATTAACTTATCAACTTATTAACTATTCCCCGGCCTTATTAAAACAAACTATACAATTTCAGATGAAAAGACTTCAAGTATGGATGCCACTGTTATTTTCTGTAGTGTTGATCGTGGGCATGTTCATTGGTTCGGCTTTAAGGCAGAACGTACCCAACTCGCGCGGTATTTTTAACAGTGGCAAACGTTCGGTATTGCAGGAAGTGATGGACCTGGTTAACCTGAAATATGTTGATAAAGTAAATACCGATACCCTTACCGAAGATGCCATTCAGGCTATGCTGGCCCACCTGGACCCCCACTCCGTTTTTATTCCCGCCTCTAACGTGGAAGAAATAAATGAAGACCTTCAAGGTAACTTTGAAGGCATAGGGGTTGAATTCTTCATCATCGACGACACCGTTCATGTTACCAATGTACTCTCCGATGGCCCCAGCGACAAAGCCGGCTTACTGGTGGGTGATAAATTCCTGAAAGTGGGCGACTCTGTGGTTACCGGCAAATCAATTACCGGCGATAAAATAAAGAACTTTTTACGCGGTGTTGGCGGCAGCAAGGTACAGGTTACCGTTCTCCGCAATGGCAAACCCGTAACAACGGCTATTACCCGCGGTACCATTCCTTTGTACTCGGTAGATGCCTCGTATTTGATTGACTCCACTACCGGCTACATACACCTGAATAAATTTGCCGGTACTACGTACGTAGAATTCATGAAAGCCATGGAAACCCTGGAAGCAAAGGGTATGAAAAAGCTCATCTTCGACCTGCGGGGCAATGGCGGCGGTATTTTAACCCAGGCTACCGACATTGTTGATGAATTCCTCGACGATGAACGCCTGATCGTATATACCCAGGGTAACAAATCGGAGAAAATGGAATATCATTGTAAACGTCCGGGTTTGTTTGAAAAAGGCAAACTGGTATTGCTGGTTGATGAAGGCTCTGCCTCAGCCAGCGAAGTGGTTGCCGGCGCCCTGCA
The DNA here is from genome assembly GCA_966243125.1 of uncultured Niastella sp. Lineage (GTDB taxonomy): Bacteria > Bacteroidota > Bacteroidia > Chitinophagales > Chitinophagaceae > Niastella. The sequence continues at coordinate 5,393 of CBIMFG010000031.1, read as the reverse complement.
AGACTGGGACCGCGCTACCATCATAGGCCGCCGTACATTTGGTAAAGGCCTGGTTCAGGAACAATATGACCTTACCGACGGTTCTGCATTGCGGTTAACCGTTGCCCGTTATTACACGCCTATAGGCCGTAATATTCAAAAGCCTTATAACAAAGGCCGTGAAGCTTATAATGATGAACTGGCCGAACGTTTTGAGAACGGCGAACTGGTGAATGGCGATACGGTTACCAAACATACCGGTCCGGCATTTAAAACCAAGAAAGGTAGAATTGTATATGGCGGCGGCGGCATTACCCCCGATGTATTTATACCTTTTGATACCGCTACTTTCAGCAGCAATGTATATGTGTTGTTCGACAACCAGTTGTTCAGCAAATTCATTTATATCTATTATCAACAGAATAAAAACTACTTTGATCAGTTTAAAACCCCAGCCGATTTTGCCCGCCGTTATACCGATACACGCACGGCCTGGAACAGCCTGGTAGCTTATGCCGGCAAAAATTCAGTGAACGTACAGAATGTTCCCGAACGCGATAAAGCAGAAGTGGAGAAACGGATCAAAACATGGCTCGCCCGTCAGATCTGGCGGATGGAAGGATATTATGAGGTGAGTAATGCGGATGATGCGGCTATCTCAAGAGCTATGGTTGAAATGAAGAATTAAAAATGTTAAATGAAAAATTAGAAAGTAAGACAAAGAATTAATAAGTATAAAAAGCCCATTCTGGATACCAGGGTGGGCTTTTTCACTTCGATATTTAATATTTAACATTCGATATTAGACATTTGTATTCACCTTTTCATTGCTCTGTTTCTCATTTTTAATTATTCATTTCTATGGTTTATCCAACAACTCTTTTTTCTCAATCCTGTACGAAGCAATTAGGCCGCAACCTCCGCCCATGGCAATAAAGGCAAACCACAAGGCAGGGTTTTCATAATCATGAAGCATGTATTGTGTAATAATATAAGCCCATGCCAATCCAAATCCGGCGCCTAATAACAGCAGTCCCCATTTTAAATTGGTGTAGGGCGCTGGCCGGTTTACTTTTTCTTTCGGGTTCAAACCCTTTTCCAACATGGCCAGGTTTTCGCGGCTCATTAAATACCTGATGCCAAAGACCAGGATCAACAATCCTAATGAGGATACCATTAACCAGATGATTGCCAATACTCCTTTATCCATAGTTTTTATGTTTTAAGTTATATACAACTATGACTACGGCTGCTGACGGCTGGTTACAGCCCCGGCTTACTTTTTTCATAATTGAACACAGCAAGTATCGAAACCGAACACAAGAGTGCTGTTCCTTCTAAATAAAATACTGATAATCAAAGGAACTGATTTCCGGCATACAGCGTGTCTATTAGGTGTAACCTGATCATTACTTACATCGTCATATACCTACTAATGCAAACCGGACCGGTTGATAACGAGCTCATAAAAAGGGTGCTGCAAGGCGAACAGGCGTTGTATGCCCAATTGGTAAAACGATACCAGAATTACGTTTTTACCATTGTTATGCGTTACACCTCCAACCGGGAAGATGCAGAAGAAATAGCTCAGGATGTATTTGTAAAAGCTTATCGCAGCCTGGCCGATTTCAGGGGCGAATCAAAATTCAGCACCTGGTTGTATACCATTGTTACCACTACCTGTATCACGTTCTTACGAAAGAAGAAAGTACCCATTCATTCGCTGGATACCGAACAGGTGTTTGAATTGGCCGACAATCAGAATTCAACTTTTAAGGCAAACCAGGTTGAACAAAAATCGAAAGTGCAGGTGATCAATGAAGCATTGCGATTATTGAGCATCGACGACGCCCGCATTATTACCTTATTCTATCAGGCTGAACAAAGTCTGGAAGAAATTGGCCGCATTCTGGGGGTTGATCCTAATACCGCTAAGGTAAAATTGCACCGGGCAAGGGTACGGTTGAAGGAGAAAATGGAGAGGCATTTTTCAGAGATAGTTGAGGAGTTGAAAAGTTGACAGGTTAACAAGTTAACACGTTGATAGGGTTGAAAGAGGTTGCCTGCATTTAATAACTTTAAAAAGTAGAAAAATGAACAAGCCAGAAAATATAGAAGATCGTTTATGGGAATATCTCGATGGCGCTGGCAGCGCTGAGGAGCGCTTGTTTATTGAACAATTGATTGCTTCCAATGGGGAGTGGAAAGCCAAATACCAGGAACTATTAGAACTCCAGGACCTGTTAAGCCATCGCCTTGAGTTGGATGAACCCTCCATGCGGTTCACCCAGAATATTATGGAGGCCATCAGCAAACATCATATTGCCCCTGCTGCTAAAACCTACATCAACAAACGAATCATTTGGGGCATTGCCGGATTTTTCATTTGCACCATTATCGGTTTCCTGATAGCCGTATTTGCCCAATTACACTGGACAGGCGGAAACAACACCGATCCTTCTTTCATCAATAAGATCAACCTCGATAAAATGAATACCAACAGCCTCTTCAACAGTACCTATGCTACCATCTTTATGATGATAAACGTAGTATTGGGATTGGTAGCATTGGATATGTATCTGAGAAGACAGAAGGCAGAAGGCAAAAGCCGCTGAACGCTTAACGCGAAAAGCCCATCCTGGCAACCAGAATGGGCTTTTTGTATTTCGTATTAACTGGTTAACTGGTCAACTGGTTAACTGATCAACCTCTACCTCTATCAACTTAATCAACTCCGTCAACCCTATCAACCTGTCAACTAATCATTAAACTTCTTCTTCAACTCCGCCAGCTTAGCCTGGAACGGATTCAACGGCTCCTGTTTCTTAGGCTGTGCCTTACCGCCACCAGCAGCTGGTTTGCGATCGCCACCGCCGCCACTGCGTCTTTCACCACTGCCACCACCACTATTGCTTCTTTGCTGATCTTTCATGGTAAGTGAAATACGTTTACGGGGCACATCTACCTCAGAAACAGTAACCATTACCTTTTGGTTCAGTTTCACCACTTCATTAGGGTCTGAAACAAAGGTGTTGCTCAATTGAGAAATATGCACCAGACCATCCTGTTTAACGCCAATGTCAACAAACACCCCAAAGTTGGTGATGTTGGTAACAATACCGGGTACCGTCATACCAGGCTTTACATCTTCAATGGCTTTAATGGTGTCGTCAAAGCGGAATTCTTCGATCTGTGTCCGTGGGTCACGACCAGGTTTTTCCAACTCTTTTAAGATATCATCAATGGTGTATTCACCAATGCTTTCAGTAATGTATTGTTTCTTGTTTACCTTTTTGCGCAGCTCGCTGTTTTTGATCAGGTCTTCAAGCGAAGCCTGTAAGTCTTTGGCCATGTTTTGTACCACGTGATAACTTTCAGGGTGAACAGAAGAGTTATCCAATGGGTTTTCGGCGCCAGGAATACGTAAGAACCCTGCGCACTGCTCAAATGACTTGGGTCCCATCATAGGAACTTTCTTCAATTCTTCACGGGTTTTGAAAGGCCCGTTCTTAGCGCGGTATTCAACAATATTTTTAGCGAGTGTGTTGCTTAAACCTGATACATACACCAGCAGGTGTTTACTTGCTGTGTTTACATCAACACCCACAAAGTTCACCGCACTTTCTACTACTCTGTCCAGCGCTTCTTTGAGACGGGTTTGGTTTACATCGTGTTGGTATTGACCTACACCAATTGATTTGGGATCTATCTTTACCAGTTCACTCAGCGGATCCAACAAACGGCGGCCAATGCTCACGGCGCCACGTACGGTTACATCCTGATCGGGAAACTCTTCACGCGCTACTTCTGAGGCAGAATAAATAGAAGCACCGCTTTCATTTACCTGAAACACGCTTACCGGTTTGCCAAAATCAATGCTGCGTACCAGTTGTTCGGTTTCGCGGCCGGCGGTACCATTACCAATACCAATGGCGTCAATGTCGTATTTATCAACCAGGAATTTTAATTCAGACACACTGCCCTGCCAGTCGTTCTGTGGCGGGTGTGGGTAGATGGCGGTATTGTACACCAGGTTACCCTGTGCATCTAAACAAACCAGTTTACAACCGGTACGGAAACCAGGGTCAAGCGCCAGTACTTTCTTTGAACCTAATGGCGATGCCAGCAACAACTGACGCAGGTTCTCAGCAAATACGTTGATGGCTTCTTCATCGGCTTTGTTCTTGCTGGCCAGGCGAAATTCATTTTCAATAGAAGGTTTCAGCAAACGATCGAACGAATCGTCGATCGCCTTCTTTACTTCTGTAGCAAATGGGTTGTTATTTTTTACAAATGTTCTGTTGAGGTCATCAACAGCAGTTTGTTTGTCGATATTGATATCCATAACCAGGTAGCCTTCTTTCTCGGCCCGGCGTATGGCCAGGATGCGGTGTGAAGGGCTATCGGCCAGGTTTTCATTAAATTCAAAGTAATCGCGGTACTTCTGGGCTTCTTCTTCCTCTTTTTTGCTGGTAAGTACTTTCGACGACAGCTTGGCAGATTCAGTAAACTCCTGACGAACTTTATTGCGCGCCTGCTCGTTTTCACTTACCCACTCGGCAATGATATCACGGGCGCCCTGCATGGCTTCCTTGATATCTTTCACTTGTTCGTTAATGAATTTGGCGGCTTCTTCATCCATATTTTCAGCACCCTGCTCAAATACCAGTTTTGCCAATGGCTCCAAACCTTTTTCAATAGCCTGGGTAGCCCTTGTTTTACGTTTGGGTTTGTAAGGCAGATAAATATCTTCCAGCTCGGTAGCATCGTAACAATTTTCAATACGATCTTTTAACTCGGGCGTTAATTTGCCCAGGCCTTCAATCGTTTTTACTACTGTTTCTTTGCGTTTATCCAGTTCAGAAAAATAAGCGATCTGTTCAACCACCTGGCCAATTCCCACCTCATCCATGTTATTGGTCGCTTCCTTACGGTAACGGGCCATAAAAGGAATGGTTGCGCCTTCCGCTTGCAGGTCATGAATATTCGTGATCTGCTTAATGCTGAATGATAATTTTTCAGCGATCTTCTGAATGTACTTTACTTCCATCTATTGAGAATTTGCAGTTTTTTTAATGTCTTACTGGCTTACCCCAAAAATCCGTATAAGGGGTCGCAAATGTAAGGCATGATAACAAAGAAAAAACTTGTTTTTACTAACAACATTTTTCCTTAAAAAGCGTACCAGAAATTTATTAGGACTGCCCAAATTTATGATTTATAAAAACATTGGACATAAGTAAAAAAATCATACTTTTAAGCACCTCCCCGCCACCTTTCACTGGCACTACACACACCCACCTTACAGCGACCTTACAGCGACATTATAGTGACCTTATAGCGACATTATAGCGATATGATACCTCTATGCCTCCGCTATGGTACCTCTATGCGTCCGCTGCACTACTACTGTA
>CBIMFG010000030.1:0-11342 GCA_966243125.1 uncultured Niastella sp. | reverse complement strand
ATATTCGGCCAGGGCCTTTGCAAGCTCTGTTTTACCAACCCCGGTTGTTCCCAGAAAAATAAACGAACCGATCGGCTTTTTGGGATCATGCAATCCCGCCCTGCTTCGGCGAATAGCATCGGCTACGGCAGTTATCGCTTCATCCTGCCCTACTACGCGCTCGTGCAGTTTTTCTTCCAGGTACAACAATTTCTCTTTATCACTCTGCAACATGCGGCTTACCGGTATGCCGGTAGCTTTTGCTATTGTTTCGGCAATATCTTCTGCATCCACTTCTTCCTTCATCAACCGTTTGTTTTCGCTAATGGCGTTCAACTGTTGCGAATACTCACCGATCAACCTTTCCTGTTCTTTTATTTTGCCATAGCGGATCTCGGCCACCGTTCCATAATCGCCATTACGTTCGGCCTGCTCTGCCTGCACTTTCAATTGCTCTACCTGCGCCTTGGCATCCTGCACTTTATCAACCAGCTCTTTTTCTTCCTGCCATTTGGCTTTTAAAGTATCGCGTTGCACACTCAAATTGGCAATTTCGGTATTCAGCTCCTTCAGTTTATCTTCATCATTCTCCCTTTTGATCGCCTCACGTTCAATTTCCAGTTGCCGAATTTGCCGAATCAGATGATCTAACTCTTCAGGCATCGAATTCATCTCCAACCTCAATTTCGCTGCTGCTTCATCAATCAGGTCAATCGCCTTATCGGGCAGGAACCGGTCGGTAATGTACCGGCTCGATAATTCCACTGCCGATATGATGGCTTCATCCTTAATACGCACATGGTGGTGTGTTTCATAACGGTCTTTCAACCCACGCAGAATTGATATTGCATCCTCAACCGATGGTTCATCTATCATTACTTTCTGGAACCTGCGTTCAAGGGCTTTATCTTTTTCAAAATAGCGCTGGTATTCATTCAAAGTAGTAGCGCCTATTGCCCGCAATTCGCCACGCGCCAAAGCGGGTTTTAAAATGTTGGCCGCATCCATGGCGCCTTCGCCGCCACCGGCCCCTACCAGGGTATGAATTTCATCAATGAACAAAATGATCTCGCCATTGCTTTCAGTCACATCCTTTACTACACCTTTTAGCCTTTCTTCAAACTCACCTTTATACTTGGCGCCGGCTATCAGCTGGCCCATATCAAGGGTATAGATCACTTTTGTTTTCAGGTTCTCGGGCACGTCTCCATTTACAATACGATGGGCAATGCCTTCGGCAATAGCAGTTTTACCTACGCCGGGCTCACCTACCAGTATCGGGTTGTTCTTGGTACGGCGCGACAGAATATGCAACGTTCTGCGTATTTCTTCATCACGGCCAATTACAGGGTCTAATTTTCCCTGACGGGCCAGGTCGTTCAGGTTACGGGCATATTTGTTCAGCGCATTAAAGGTGCTTTCCTGGGTTTGGGATTTCACCGTATCGCCCTTGCGCAATTCTTTTATGGCCGTCACTAAACCTTTTTCGCTTAACCCGGCTTCTTTTAATAAGCGGGCAGTTGAATCGTTGCCCTGTACAATGGCCAGCAGCAAATGTTCGGGGGTAATAAATTCATCGCCGAATTGCTTTAAGGTTGCGCCTGCACGCAGCACCACGTTATTGGTTTCCCTGCTCACTGACTGCGCAGCATCGCCACTTGTTTTGGGCAGTTTATTGATCGATTCCTGTAACTTGTTCTCCAATAAGTTCACCGTTACATTGTTCTTTTTTAATAAGTATTCAACCGGTGAATCTTCCTGGTCGAGCAAAGCTTTCAACAAATGCTCCGTTTCTATATTTGGACTTTGTGAATTAAACGCTAATTGTTGTGCCTGTTGAAATGCTTCTGCCGCCTTGATAGTAAAATTTCCTAAGTTCATAGCGTGTTAATTGAAATTGTATTTTTTAAAATTTCGAAAATGATAACAGCAATCTTTCAGCCAACCTTTTACTTTTACTGAACGTAAAAGTGATCGGTCCGGTTCAATCGGTTCCCCATTTTCAAAAAGCTATATAGTACCTACAAATCATAATCCAGGCCTAAAATTCATGCAGTTATGTCATTAAAAATGCGCCCCATCTGTCTCATTAGCAGTATTTTATCCGTACTCCTGTTATTCTTTCAGGTTTCTTTTTCCCAATTCGACTTCAGCCAGGTAGATGCCCTGTTGCAAAAAAACCAGAAAGCCCTGGGCAACGATGTGGTAGCTATTATATATAAGGACGGCAAGGTGGTTCACACCAAAGAGCTGGGCGAGTTTAATGCCAAAACCCCGGCCCCCATTGCCAGTAGCAGTAAATGGTTGACCGCCGCGCTGGTAATGCAATTTGTTGATGAAGGTAAACTGAACCTGGATGACCCGGTTAGTAAATACCTGCCCATCTTTGAAAAATACATGAAGAGCTATGTGACCATTCGCCAGTGCCTGGCGCATACAACAGGTATTGAAAACGATAAAGGCAATTTGCTGAAGATGGTTCAACGCAGCAAATTCAATTCGCTGGAAGAAGAAGTAAATACGTTTGCCGCCAAAGAGATCAGCAACAATGCAGGTACTGAATTTCATTATGGCGGTATAGGTTTGAATATTGCCGGCCGGGTGCTGGAAGTGATCTCCAAGAAACCCTTCGACCGGCTTATTCAGGAGAAATTATTACGTCCCCTGAAAATGAAACAAACCTCCTTCATGAATGAGAATGGGTATGCGCCCAACCCTTCGGGCGGCGCCCGCAGTACGGCCAATGATTATATTAACTTTTTATCCATGATCCTGAGCAAGGGTATGTTTGAAGGTAAAAGAATACTGAGCGAACAATCTATTGCAGAAATGCAAAAGCCCCAGTTTCCCGGCCTGCCGGTGAAGTTCGCCCCCAAGGTGGCGGAAGGTTTTAAATATGGCCTGGGCGAATGGATCCAGGAAGAAGATGCCAGCGGCAACAGTACTGTGGTTAGCAGCCCCGGGTTATTTGGCACCTGGCCCTATGTCGATAAATGCCGCAATTACGCAGCGATTATTTTTGTGAAGTCGTTGCTGAATGAGCAGAAGAAAGATATCGCCATTCAGTTCAAAGGAGCGATGGATGACGCCGTAGGAGGGAGTGGATGTAAGTAGCAAGGTGAGTGGTGAGTGGTGAGTGAGGCTCGCGAAAATCGTAGATGTCCGAATAATAGGGAACCCACTCACCACTGCCCACTCACCACTGACAAAAAAAAGGGCATTCCGGAATAACCGAAACACCCATTGTTCATCATCAGTCCTTATTCGTTTATGGTGCTTACCTAAAAATCCTGTTGTATTAATTGGCGCCGGAAAAATAAAAACAAATAAAAAACCGGCAGCGCCGGCATACATAACAATTACCCGAAATACGCAAAATCACTTAATACAGGTAGTATATTATCCTTGCCCATAGGTAGTTTGCAGGCGCCAACGCTATCAACTTGTTAACTCTTTAAACCGGCACTTGCATAAGCGGCCATTAATACTTATATTTAGAATAATAGCGATATTTCATTTCAGAATCAGACCCGTACTTCATATGAAAGCAGTTTCCTACATGGTGCCAGTAGTAATGTTATTATTGTCGTTCCTGTATAATAACAATCCTTTTGTGGTAAAAGAAGAAGCGCAACAGGCGTTTCAATTGCTGAATACCATTCGAAGCAATCCCGATAAATATTCCAAAGAGTTACATTTTAGTACAAAATTGGGTATTACCAAAACGCCCCTGCGCTGGAACGATACCCTGGCCAAAGTGGCCGAGGCCAAAGCGCTCGACATGGCCAAACGCAATTACTTCGATCATGTGAACCCCGAAGGACAAGGCATTAATTATTTAATTAACCAAAGTGGTTATACGTTGAATGCCGACTGGCTGAAAAATAAAAAAGAAAACTTTTTTGAATCCATCGGTTCAGGTCACGATTCCGGCGTAGCCGCCGTAAAATCATTGATCATTGATGAAACGGATGCCACCAAGGGCCACAGAGATCATTTGCTGGGCATTGGCGATTGGGATTCAACGCTGCACGATTTTGGTATTGGCTTTGTAAAATGCGATGGTGGTAAATACCAATCTTATATCTGTATTATTATCGCCAAACATAACTGGTAATAAAAATGCCACCCCAATGACCGGGATGGCATATGAAGTATTATTTGTTCCTGCTTATTTCGCAATGCCCAATGGCGAGAAGTACATAAAGATGGCAACAATAAACACCAGCACTATTGCGGTCAACAGCACATCTTTTTGATTCCAGCTTGCACGCGAAGCTTTTTTATCCTCCGCAACAGTAGTAGCAAATGTTAATCCTTTTATGTGCGCTTCATCAGGCGCCGGCGAAGTAAGGCTTATTGCAATCATCAGCACTACCGAGAACACGAACAATGCAATACAGAAGTATAAGAAGTTCATGGTAGCAAAATCGTACAACAGGCCCGCCCCTAACCGGCCTTTCATTAATTCCAATACCAGCTTTAGAATACCAATTATAAAACCTACTACCATGGCGGTATAGGCGCCTTTTGCGTTAATGCGTTTGGAAAATACACCCAGCAAGAAGGCTGCGGCAATTGGTGGCGCCAGGTACGATTGTACGCTTTGCAAATAGCCATACAAACCTTTTGAGATATTTTTCATCAACGGGATCCAGATCATTCCTAACAGCACCACAATACCCGTTGCAATGCGGCCTACGCGTACCAGCTCGTGGTTGTTGGCCTCGGGCTTCATTTTCTTATAAATATCCATGGTGAACAGGGTTGAACACGCATTATACACAGAAGCCAGCGAGCTCATTAACGCGGCTAACAAACCACCGGCCAATAAACCACGTAACCCAACCGGCATGATTTCTTTTACCAGTGTTGGGAAGGCCACATCGGTATCGGTCATATTTATTTTGCCTTGCTGATGTAACACATAAGCGATCAACCCGGGGATCATAAAGATGAAGAATGGCATCAGCTTCAAATAAGCTGCAAAGATGGTCCCTCTTCTTGCTTCCTTTTCGTTGCGGGCTGCTAAACAACGCTGTACAATATGCTGATCGGTACACCAGTACCAGAGCCCGACTATCGGCGACGCGAACAGGATACCGGCCCACGGGAAATCAGGGTTCGACAAGGGCTGGAACATATTCAGTTTTTCCTTTGGCACAGAATGCATCAGCGTATTCCAACCGCCTACTTTATCTAACCCAATAAATAACAACACGGCAGAACCTGCTAACAATACAATGGCCTGTATGGCTTCGGTATACATTACCGCGTGCAATCCGCCAAAGATGGTATACACCCCGGTTACAACTACGAGGATGATGGCGCCTGTCCAGAAATCAACACCTAGCAGGGAGTTAAACACCAGGGCGCCGGCATAAATGGTTACCGCCGCTTTTGCAATTACATAGCTGATGAGCTGAATGATAGACAACAGCCATCTTGCTTTTGCATTAAAACGTCGTTCCAGGAACTCGGGCATGGTGTACACCATGCTTCGCATGTAGAAGGGTACAAACACCCAACCCAGTGTAAGAATGATCCAGGAATGCAGTTCATAATGCCCCATTACTACCCCACTGCTGGCGGCAGTGCCGGCCAGTCCTACAATATGTTCAGAACCTACGTTGGAAGCAAGGATAGAAGCGCCAATCACAAACCAGCCAAGGTTACGGTTGGCCAGGAAGTAATCTGACGGGGAATCTTTTGCTTTTTTAATTGACCAGATGGAGATCGCAGCTATAACGGCAAGGTACAGGCCTACGAATAGCCAATCGATTGGACCAAGAAAATGCATATGGCAAGCGTTTGTTTGATTTCTGATTTATTGATTTAGGGATTTTGTGATTTGTTCTTGTTTTAATTTTCCGATAAATCTCAAACTCCCTAAATCCCAAAATCTCTAAATGTATTGGTTGATAATATTCTCCAGCCACTCCTGCTTACCGCTGATCTGTTTGGGTTCGCCATTCGTTAAAGCAAACTCACGCAGGTCCTCCAGCTTTAAAGTGCCGGTCTCAAACTCTTTTCCTTTACCGCTGTCGAAAGAAGCATAGCGGTCTTTACGGAATTTCAGGTAAGGCGACTTTTGCATTACTTTATCAGCAATAACCAGTGCACGGGCAAAAGTGTCCATACCACCAATGTGCGCCATGAAGATATCTTCGAGGTCGGTTGAGTTACGACGCGTTTTAGCATCGAAGTTTATACCACCGCCAGCGAAGCCTTTTGCTTCCAGAATAATAAGCATGCTTTCTACCAGCTCGTTCAGATCAACGGGGAACTGATCAGTATCCCAGCCGTTCTGGTCATCACCGCGGTTGGCATCAATGCTGCCCAGCATACCGGCATCGGCAGCCACCTGCAGTTCGTGCTGGAAAGTATGGCCGGCCAGTGTAGCATGGTTTACTTCAATATTCAGTTTAAAGTCTTTATCCAGTCCATAATGACGCAGGAAACCTATTACGGTTGCGCTGTCATAATCGTATTGGTGTTTGGTAGGTTCGCAAGGTTTGGGTTCAATAAAGAACACACCTTTAAAGCCTTGTTTGCGGGCGTAATCACGCGCCATGGTAAGGAATTGCGCCAGGTGATCGAGCTCGCGTTTCATATTGGTGTTCAGCAGGCTCATATAACCTTCGCGGCCACCCCAGAACACATAGTTCTCACCACCTAAAGCAATAGTAGCATCGAGTGCATTTTTTACCTGTGTACCGGCATAGGCCACAGCAGCAAAATCAGGATTGGTGGAAGCACCGTTCATATAACGTGGGTTGCTGAATACGTTGGCAGTTCCCCATAATAATTTTACACCGCTGGCTGATTGCTTTTGCTTAGCGTAATCAACAATAGTTTGTAAACGGCTTTCATATTCTTTGATGTTTGCGCCTTCATCAACCAGGTCAATATCGTGAAAACAATAGTAAGGAACACCCAGTTTGGTGATGAATTCAAACGCAGCATCCATTTTATCTTTCGCACGGCCTACGGCATCTGCATTTGCATCCCAGGCAAAATGTTTGGTGCCCGGGCCAAATGGATCAGCGCCCGTGTTACAGAACGTATGCCAGTAACATACGGCAAACCGTAAATGCTCTTTCATGGTTTTGCCAGCTATTATTCTGTTCTCATCATACCATTTAAAGGCCAGTGGGTTATCGCTCTCCACGCCTTCAAACTTAATTTGGCCAATGCCTTTAAAGAATTCTTTGTCGCCTGTGATGATGTTCATATTAGTGAGTTTATTATTTACGTGAGAAGATTTTGTTTATAGAATAGTCATCCGTTGCCGTAAGTTGAATCCGGCAATTGTGAGTAGTCAGTTGTGAGTGGGTTCGCTAATTTTCAGCCATCTGTGCTTTCGCGAGTCTACTCACCACTCACTTTCTACTTATTTCAGAATATTATCTAATAACTCTTTCCATTCTTCATAAACAGGCTTATACTCCTTCTTCTTCGTAGGCTCAATTACTGTCAGGGGTTTTACCTGTGTGAATGCTTCTTTTGGAGTTTTATATACGCCTGCGCCAATGCCTGCGCCTATGGCGGCGCCTATACTGCCATCGCAATTATAGAGTTCAACCGGTACGTGGGTGGTATTTACAAAGGCTTCTACAAACAGTTCGCTCAGGAACAGGTTGGCTTTACCAGCTCTTATCACCTGCGGGTTCATGCCGCTCTCGCGCATGATGTCCAGTCCATACCGGAATGCGCAGGCAATACCTTCCTGGGCTGCGCGAAACAAATGCGCCTGTGCGTGCAGGTTCAAATCAATATGATGAAAATGCACGCCAACGATCTGATTGTTCAACATCCGCTCGGCGCCATTACCAAAAGGCAGCACGCGTAAACCATCGGCGCCTATGGGCACTTTGGCCGCTTCGCCGTTCATTTGGCTATAGGAGATGGCCGGGGTAAAGATATTTTTAACCCAACGGTTCAAAATACCGGTGCCGTTAATACATAACAGTACGCCCAACCGCTTTTCATCATCAGTATAATTAACGTGTGCAAAAGTGTTTACACGCGATTCGGGATCATAGGTCAATTCATCGCTTACGCCATAAATAACGCCGGAGGTTCCGGCCGTTGCGGCCACTTCACCAGGTTCCAGCACATTTAACGACAACGCATTATTGGGCTGGTCGCCTGCTTTATAAGTTACCGGAATGCCAGTGGTTAATGATAAAGAGGCGGCTACGCTTCCTTTCAATTTACCATGGTCTGCAAATACATCCTGGATGTTAGGGATCAGTTCCTCATCAAAACCAAAATGCTCCATTACATCTTTGCTGATCCTGTCTTTTTTAAAATCCCAGAAAATGCCTTCCGATAAAGCGGAGATGCTGGTTGTGATCTCGCCGGTCATTTTCATGGCTATGAAATCGCCGGGCAGCATAATACGCCTGGCCTTTTTATAGGTGTCCGGTTCTTCCTCTTTTACCCAAGCCAGTTTGGACGCAGTAAAATTGCCGGGAGAATTCAACAAATGGGAAAGACTTTGCTTTTTGCCAATGGCCTTAAATGCTTTCTCTCCTATTTCAACCGCCCGGCTATCGCACCAGATAATTGAATTGCGCAGCACCTGCTGGTTGTCATCAACCATCACCAACCCGTGCATTTGATAGGAAATACCAATGGCGCCAATATCGGCCGGATTATAACTATTGGTAGCATGTGCTTTTTTAATAGCCTGCTGTACATGCTCCCACCACATGTCGGGACTTTGTTCGGCCCAGCCGGGCTGGGGAGAAATAATAGCTGATTCTGTTTCGGGGTATTGGGCAGAGGCCTTACACTGCTGTGTTTGTGCATCTACAACAGAAACTTTAATAGAGGACGTGCCTACATCTATTCCAAGCAATAACATATGGCAGCTAAGTAATTTCTAAGATTGAGAAATGGGTTGAAGACCATGAAAAGGCAGCAAGCTTTAGACTGAGATCTGATTCCTGGCCCTACACCTGCTGCCTGTTAACCAAAAACCTTTATCGAGACCGAAATTATTGGATATTAATTAGATAGCCTACCACTTTATTTACAAAAACCTAAACTATTTTAATATAAACGATAAGATATATGTTTACTTTTGCTTAAAATAGTGATTAAGCAGCCAGGTCATGAAACCTTTAGTTGAAAAATTACCGCTTTCTCAAAACACCTCTTTTGTGGCGCGCACTTACCGCACGCCTCATTTTGAAGTGCCCTGGCATCAGCATATTGAATACGAGCTCATCCTGTTCCTGGAAGGCGAAGGCACGGCCTTTATTGGTAATTATATTGGTGAGTTTAAAACCGACGACATCTTTTTCATGGGCAGCAACCTGCCCCACACTTTTCAAAAGGCCCGTAAAGACCTGATAACTGCGGCTGTAGTGGTGCAGTTTACCGACGACTTTTGGGGACCCGGGTTTATGCAATTACCCGAAAGCAAAAACATTCAAAAACTGTTTGCTGTAGCCATGCAGGGGTTGAAAATACAGGGCGCCACCCGGCAGCAGTTAAAACCATTGCTGGTTGGGTTGGAACACTTACAGGGTTTTTCCCGCATCATAAGGTTGTGCGAATGTTTACAGGTAATTGCCGGTGCGCATGACTATGAAACGGTGAGCACGCAGGAAGTAAAAACCTTTCAGGCCAAGAATAAAGACCGGATCGACCGCATTTTTCAGTTCACCATTGATAATTTTCAGGAATCTATTGCCCTTTGCGATGTGGCGGCCACCGCCGGCATGAGTATTCCGGCGTTCTGCAGTTATTTTAAAAAATGTACAAAGAAGACCTATGTCGATTTTTTGAATGAAATACGTATTGGCCATGCCTGCAAACTGTTGATAGATACCCAGAAGACCGTACTGGAAATCAGCATTGAAAGCGGATTCAACACCCTGGCCAATTTCAACAAACAGTTCTTAAAACTAAAACAACTAACCCCATCGGGTTTCCGCAAGCAATTCCGTATACAGGAGCAGGAGGAATATTTACCGGATGAATTCAGAACGCTGAGAAATGAAAAATGATGAATGATAAACAGAGAAATGAAAAATTGAAAACAAAGAACTAAGAACTAAAAAAACTAAGTCTTATAAACTATAAACATCAACATACACAACAGATAAGATCATTCATTCGTGAATTGGGTTTCGATTTCTGCGGCATTGCCAAAGCGCAGCAATTGGATGAGGAAGCCCGGCGGTTGGAGCAATGGCTTAACAAAGGCCTGCATGGCAACATGCAGTATATGGAAAATTATTTCGATCTGCGTATAGACCCTACCAAACTGGTGCCGGGCGCCAAATCGGTAATAACCGTGTTGCTGAATTACTTTCCACAACAAACCCAACAAACCAATACCCCCCATATTTCAAAATATGCGTTTGGAAACGATTACCACGAGGTGATCAAAAAAAAGCTGCATACCCTGCTGGCACTCATCAATGAGCACATTGGCGAAGTTCAGGGAAGGGGTTTCGTTGATTCGGCGCCGGTACTCGAACGCAGCTGGGCCCACCGCAGCGGTCTCGGCTGGATCGGGAAGAATGGCAACCTCATCAACAAACAACAGGGGTCGTTCTTTTTCATAGCTACCCTTATTATTGATCTTGAACTGGAGTACGACGATCCTATTGCCAAAGATTATTGCGGTAGCTGCCGCAAGTGTATTGATGCCTGCCCTACCGGCGCTATCAGCGAAGGCAAAGTGATCAATGGCAGTCAGTGTATTTCTTATTACACCATTGAGTTAAAGGACCTGTTACTGCCCGATGATAAAAAAGGCCAGTTTGCCGATTGGAT
Source organism: uncultured Niastella sp. (assembly GCA_966243125.1). Classification (GTDB taxonomy): domain Bacteria; phylum Bacteroidota; class Bacteroidia; order Chitinophagales; family Chitinophagaceae; genus Niastella. The sequence continues at coordinate 566 of CBIMFG010000030.1, read as the reverse complement.
GTTTGGTTGCGATGTGTGCCAGGATGTTTGTCCCTGGAACCGCTTTGCCAAACCAACCCGGGAAGCCGGCTTTACGCCCATTCCTGAAATCCTCAACTTCACCACCAAAGAATGGGAATCACTAACCGAAGAAGCCTTTAAACAAATATTCCGCCACTCGCCTTTAAAGCGGGCTAAGTTTCAGGGTATACAACGAAATGTAAAATTTCTGAAAGGATAAAGGTTTAAGATTTAAAGTATAAGGTCGTTGATTTTCGAGGCAGCTAATTAACTCTGAGCTTCAAAAACCAGACACAATTTATTACAACTGCAAACCTATTTTACTTAATAAACGAATGTTATTGAGGTCGGAATAATCGAACTGATACAACCCATCTTTTGCTACCACCAATGCCCTGTTGTTCCAGGCAATAACATCATAGGTTTCCATTCCGCTTATTTGTTTTATCAGTTTTATGTCGTTGGCATCGGCTGCATTGTATACTTTAAAACCGTCTTTGCCATCGCAAATAAACAGGGTGCTCCCTTCTTTCGACAAACCAAAAGGATTGGTTAACGAGTAGGCT
>CBIMFG010000029.1:0-11396 GCA_966243125.1 uncultured Niastella sp. | reverse complement strand
GCCATTTGTTACGGCTGAAAATAAATTCGAAGCATTGGCTGCACACGATGCAATTGTTGAAGCGCATGGCGCCCTGAAAACAATTGCCGTTAGCCTTATGAAAATAGCCAACGATATTCGTATGCTGTCTTCAGGCCCACGCAGCGGTATTGGCGAACTGTTTATCCCCGATAATGAACCTGGTTCTTCCATTATGCCTGGTAAAGTGAACCCCACGCAGTGTGAGGCTTTAACCATGATAGCTGCACAGGTAATGGGTAATGATGTAACTATTGGCATTGGTGGCGCCAACGGACATTTTGAACTGAACGTGTTCAAACCCGTAATGATCTTCAACTTCCTGCACAGCGCCCGCTTGATTGGCGATGGTTGTGTAAGCTTTAATGATAAATGTGCTGTGGGTATTGAACCTATTGAAGCCAATATCAAAAAACACGTTGACAACTCCCTGATGCTGGTAACTTCTTTGAATACGAAGATCGGTTACTACAAAGCAGCAGAGATTGCTCAAAAGGCCCACAAAGAAGGTACTACCTTAAAAGAAATGGCTGTGAAGCTGGGTTATGTTACCCCTGAACAATTCGACGAGTGGGTGGTTCCGAAAGATATGGTAGGTAAGATTTAATTCAACAACGTATAAGAGAAAGGCCATCGTGTAAACGGTGGCTTTTTTGCTTAACGCAGAACGCTCAACGCAAAAATTTCAAACTTGTATTTGTATTCGCGTTCAGCGTTATGCGTTCAGCGTTTTGCATTAAACAAAAATGCCGAAGCATTTCTACTTCGACATTCAATATTCAAAATTCGATATTCAATATTTCTACTGCCCAGTATAAACCTTCACCGTATCCTTCAACTGCTCATCATTCTGCACGGTAACCGGTGCATCTTCTGACGGGCTCTTTTTGAAAAATCTTTTCTGGAAGATGAGGATAGCGATCACACCTGCTGAAATAGAGGCATCAGCAAGGTTAAAAATAGGTGAGAAGAAAGTGAAACGCTCACCGCCCCAAAAAGGGATCCAGGAAGGCAGGATCTTGTTATCAATGATGGGGGCATAGATCATGTCAACCACCTTGCCATGTAAGAAACCGGCATAACCGCCGCCGGCAGGGAACATGTGAGCTAAGCCAGATCCATCATTACTGCCGGAGAAGATCATTCCGTAGAACATACTATCTATCAAATTACCCAATGCACCGGCAAAGATCATGGCCACGCAAAGAATAAAACCACGATGATATTTCTTTTGTATGATACTCTTAATGTAGTACACGCCAAAGATCACGGCAATCAATCGAAAAACAGTAAGGGCAATCTTCCCCCAATCACCACCAAACTTCCAGCCCCAGGCCATGCCTTCATTTTCTATAAAATATAACCGCAGGGTTTTGCCCAGCAAATAGATCTGCTCTCCATACGTCATGCTGGTTTTCACCCATATTTTTAAAGCCTGATCGGCGATAATAATTCCCAGTATTATTAAGGCAACTGTTCTGCTCTTCACTATGCTAATTTTTAGATTCCAAAGATAAGGTTTTATTAGTTCCGGGTTCCTAGTTCCGGGTTCACAGTTATTGGTTCCAGTGCCGGTTTCTGATCATTGGTCTTAATTCTATGTAACTGGAATCGCAGACTTTGAACTGTGGCAAACTCGCTGAACCTTGAACGCTGAACTATGAACTATTCTTCAAAATACACTCTTTTTACCCGCTGCGAAACGGTGGCAAGCAGTTCATACGGAATGGTTTGTGCCCAATGTGCTACTTGTTTCACCGGCAAATCGGTGCCAAAAATTATCACCTCATCGCCTTCCTGAACATGTGAAATATCAGTAATATCGATCATGGTCATATCCATGCACACCGTTCCAATAACCGGCGCCAGGTGGCCATTCACCAGCATTTTACCAGCCCCGTGTCCCAGCTTGCGCGGATATCCATCTGCATACCCTATGCGCACAGTGGCAATACGCGTATCCCTGGTTACCAGGCCTCTACGGCCATAGCTCACCGTTTCCCCTTCCTTCAACTGTTTGATTTGCGCAATGGTCGATTTCAGGGTAGAAACCTCCCGCAGATCGAGCCCGCCTTCTCCAAAACTATCGCCGCCATACAGGCCAATACCCAACCGCACCATATCAAGGTGCCATTGCGGATGACGAATAATACCGGCTGTATTCACCACATGTTTAATGAAAGAATAGGAAAGAACCGACTGCAGCTGCGCTGCCATTTGCAGGTACAATGCGCCCTGCTTATGCGTGTACTCATCCTGTTGCGGGTCGTCGCTGGACGCCAAATGCGTAAAAACCGACTGCACTTTAAACAACGGTGAACGCAGTGAATTTATTACCAACGGTAATTCCTCCATAGAAAAGCCTAACCGGTTCATCCCCGTTTCCAGTTCTATATGAATGGGGAATTGCTGAATGCCCTGTTTTTTAACAAAATCTTCAAACAATGATAAAATGCCCGGCGCATATAAATCGGGTTCCAGGTTGTATTGCACCAGCACATCAAAGGTCGATTCCTCGGGGTTCATGACCATGATGGGCAAATTAATGCCGGCCTTGCGCAGCTCTACGCCTTCATCGGCATAGGCCACTGCCAGGTAATCTACCCGGTGAAATTGTAATGCATTGGCTACTTCATAACTGCCGCTGCCATACGAAAACGCTTTTACCATGGCCATAATACGGGTGGCTGGTTGTAAGCGCTGCTGAAACTGTTTCAGGTTGTGAGCAACAGCTGTTAAATCTATTTCCAGTACAGTTTGGTGTACCTTCTGTTGTAACAGCCGGTCAACCTGTTCCAGCTCAAAAATGCGGGCGCCCTTTAAGAGAATCACCTCATCTTTAAAGGGAATATGATGCAGCTCTTTTATAAAAGCGTCAACCGACGAATAAAACGCCAGCTCTTTTATACCGGCCAATTGAAAGATCTGCTGGTGATGCGTAATGCGCTCTCCTATTCCAATAAGGCGGTTCACCTGCCGCCGTTGCAGCAACCGGGCTACCTCGGTATACAGGTCTTTTTCTGAACGGCCGCTTTGTAAAATATCTGAAAGAATAACCGTTCGTTTTCCATGTTGCTGCTGCTGACTTAAAAAATCCAACGCAATGGTAAATGAGCTTAAGTCTGAGCTGTAACTGTCGTTAATGATGGAACAATTGTTCAACCCTTTCTTCAATTCCAGCCGCATGGCTACGGGCCCTAACTGCTGCATTTGTTTGGTGATCTCAACTTGTGGTATCTGCAAATGCAACAGTACACACCAGCAATGAATGGCATTTTCAACCGATGCATTATCGGTGAACGGAATTTCTATGCTGATCTCCTGTTGCTGGTAAACAGCGGTGATAGTGGTTCTGTTGTCTTCTTTATAGATCTGCCTAATGTGTAGAACGGCTTCGCTCATCATGCTCCAGCTAAAGATCTCAAAGCGTTTGTTGCTGGGCAGCTGTTGCCATAAGGCCGCTACCCCGCTGTTTATTTCAGGATCGTCCTGGCAATAAATAAGGGTTTGAACATGGCGGAACAATTGCAGCTTTTCATTTACTTTCTGGCGCACATTCACAAACCCCTCGCTGTGCGCTTCGCCCACATTGGTAAAAATGCCAATGGTGGGTTGAATGATCTTTTGCAGTTGTTCCATTTCGCCGGGTTGCGAAATACCGGCTTCAAAAATGGCCAGTTCGTGCTGCTCGTTCAACGGCCAAACACTCAACGGCACGCCTATTTGTGAGTTGTAACTTTTGGGGCTGCGAATAATGGTGAACCGGTCATCGAGCAACTGGTTCAACCACTCTTTTACAATGGTTTTTCCATTGCTACCGGTAATGCCTATTACCGGCAGGTTAAATTGTTTGCGGTGCCAGGCCACCAGGTTTTGCAATGCCTGCAGGGGATCGTCGACCAGGATAATATTGGCTTCGGCCAATACGCTTAGGTCTACGGTTTCGCTTACCACAAAATTGCGAACACCCTTTTCATACAACTGGGTAATAAAAGAGTGCCCGTCGCGTCGTGGCCCTTTCAGCGCAAAAAACAAAGAGGTTTGTGGAAATATGAGTTTACGGCTATCTATCAGCAGTTGCTCAATCAACGCATTGTCGTGTTGAACAAGCCACTTCCCTTTAATAACGGAAGCTATATTGTCAATAAAATATTTCACCCGGTTAATTTGATCAGTGAATTTCCCGGTCTATACCTGCATCTGTTCCTTTATTATTTTCTTGGGCGCGGTTACTTACACTGATAGAATAAAGTATAGAGGCAAGGATGCAGGTAACTATTACGAGCAGGGAAACATATATTGGAATTTCTTTAATGCCAGCGTATTTTATCAGCAGGTCTTCACACAGCATTTTTAACCCAATAAAGATCAGCACAATGGCAATGCCATGTTGCAGATGCGCAAACTTATCACTGGCGCCGCGCAGTAAAAAGAACAGCGAGCGCAGGCCCAATACGGCAAAAATGTTGGAAGTATAGATCACCAGCTTATCGCCTTCGGCCAGGGTAAATACAGCTGGTATGGAGTCGAGTGCAAATACAATATCGGTGGTAGCCAGCATAATTACTACCACAAACAGGCTGGTAAATAATTTCTTGCCGTCTTTTCTGATAGACCATTTACCATCCCCATCTTCGGGTGTAAGTGGCAATACGCGTTTCAGTAACTTATATACTTTGTTATTTTCCATATTTGGCTCTTCCTCATCATCATGTTTTGATTTGAACATGTTGATACCGGTATACACCAGAAAGGCGCCGAAAATATATAGAATGAAATGGAAGCGTTCAACCAGTTCAATGCCAATGGCAATAAAAATAATGCGGAAGACGATGGCCAGCACAATACCAATAAGCAGTACCCGGCCGTAGAATTGCTCCTTTACTTTGAAAGATCCAAATATGAGAATGAACACGAATATATTATCAATACTCAGCGACCACTCCATTAAATAAGCACTCACATATTTAATGGCGCGTTCATGGCCATTTTCAACCCAAACAAAAACAAAGAAAGCCAGGGCCAGTGAAACCCAGAATGCAGTTTGCCACAAAGCTTTTTTTATGGTTACCTGAGAAGTTTTTTTACTCAGTAACCCCAGGTCAAAAACTAATGCCAGTACTAATAAACCACCAAAAGTAATAAACGTGATCTGCTCCGCTGTCATGTCTGAATTGAATGTGGCCAAAGATAAGCTAGTTCAGGTTACACGTTGCAAGTTCCAGGTTGCAAGTTTTAGTGCGAGCATGCTGAGTAACAGGCCGGGACCCCGAATTTCAGAGCACCTGAAACCTGTAACTTGTAACCGGCAACTATTTCTTCACCTGATATTTTCTTTTGCGAACAGCCTGATAAACAGCTCCAAACAACAACACCAGCACTACGGGTATACCTATATTCATCACTTGCCATTGCCCCCGGTCCTCTTCTGTTTTTTTGGTATCCAGCAGGCGGAGCGTAAAGTCTTTCCCCCTGGTTTCCAGTATGCCTGAAGAATCGGTGAGGTATTGTACACAGTTGAGGAAAAAGTCTTTATTGGCGTACTGGTTATGTGTAAACTGATTGTACCCCATTGGCAGCGGACCTTCATTTTGTGTAACCACGTTGGCTACAATATCGGCATCGCTTACCACTATCATTTTACTTTCTTTTTCTGTAGCGGCCCTGAATGGCTGTTTGTACAACCCGGCCAGGGTATCCAGCTCACCGGTTGAAAGGCGGTTGGTGTACAGCGAAGTGAACCTTCCCTCCAACAGCACGGCAATGGGCACGAACGACTGGTTAAAGGTTTTCAGATCATCTTCTGTTTTAATACTGTTCAGCGTTACAATAGCCGGCGTACTAATAATGCGGGAGCTTTCTGAAGTGGCCAGCAGCACCGTTTTTTTGATATTATTTTTTATAGTATCTATCGAGTTGGGGAAAATGCTTAATACATTATCGAGGTTCTTGGCAATGGGATGGCCCGAATAAGAAGACAAGGTTGGGAAGTAAGGCCAGGCCACCAGTTGCATTTGTGGCTCGTTGCCATAATTGCCCACCACGAGGGGTATTTTATCGCATTGCAGGTCCTGCACCAGATCGCCATTAATGCGCACACCGTATTTGAACAACTGATCGTCGAGATTCAGGTTGCGGTCATAAGCTACAAAATCGCTGTGTGAGCGCATGAGACTGTCCATTTCGGCATATAACCGGTCAATCAACCATATTACCTTACCGCCGTGCATGATGTACTGATCGATCTTCAGCTTTTGATTGTTGTTGAAGGGCTGCGTAGGTTTTACAATCACCAATGCATCAAACACGTTGGGTATAACCGGTACGCTGTCGATAGGCAAAAAACCAAACCGGTATTCCTGGCGCAGGGTGCCATCAATAAGGTCTTTTACATTTTCATTAAACAGCTCACCATTACCCAACAGGTAAGCAATAGCCGGTACAGTATCAGTAGTGATCTTTTGAATGGTGCGGGCCAGTTTATATTCCAGCAGGGCTTCGGCATTATTCAGCGATTGTACGCCACCCGTCATATTCTGCCCTTGCAGCAGGTCAATGGCTACTTCACGGTCTTTATATTGAACCAGCGCGCCGGGGTATACCAGGCGTTCTTCCTGGGCTTCGCCTGCTTTCGCTTTTACTTTAATGTTAGTAGGTCGCAGCCCAAGGCTGTCTAAATGCAATTGAAAGTTTTGTTTGGCGGTATCGTTCAGGCCTTCGCCGGCTTTTTCAAATTTGAATTGAATATTGCTGCCCCCCAGTTCTTTAAACTCCTGTAGCATTTCCTTGGTGCTGTTGGAGAGTTTTTTGAACCCGGCCGGCATATCGCCGGTGAGCAATACCGTAATGGAAACTTTATCGTGTAAGCCTTTTACCAGTTTTTTGGTGGCGGGCGACAGGGTATATCTTTTTTCCTGAGTAAGGTCAACGCGGGTATGCACTACCGATGCCAGGTAATTGATACCCAACAGTACGATCAGCAAAATCAACCACCATCCTTTTGAAGCCAGTATTTTGTTCATGGTGTATTTCCGGATTATCGTTTCAACAAATTGCGATTGGTAAAGATCAAAAAGAACAGAATGACGCTGAGAAAATAAATGATGTCGCGGCTGTCAACCACACCCCTGCTTACACTGCGGTAGTGGAAGTCGATGCCCAGCATTTCAATGTAGTAATCGGCCCCAGCCTGTAAAGCCTGTATGCGGCTAATGGCGTTGAACCCGCTGTACAACAAAAAACAAAGAAAGGCGCCTGCTATAAAGGCTACCACTGCGTTATTAGTAAAACTACTACAGGCAATACCAATGGCCACAAATACGCCGGCCAGCAAAATAAGACCGATGTAAGAACCAATGGTTCCCCCCATATCAATACCGCCGCCAGCTGCTGCCAGCTGCTGCACACTAATGGGATATATGATGGTTGGAATTAATGCAATGATCACTACCCCCAGTGCTCCGAAATATTTTCCCGAAACCAGTTGCCAGCGGCTGAGTGGTTTGGTTTGCAATATTTCGAAGGTGCCGCCTTTGAATTCATCGGCAAAACTGCGCATGGTTATAGCAGGTATTAGCAATAACAATATCCAGGGAGCCAGCTCAAAAAATTTGTCAAGGGTGGCAAACCCGTAATCAAGAATATTGGTATCGGGGAATACGAACAAAAACAAACCGTTCAATAATAAGAATACGACAATTGCAATGTAGCCGGTAAGGCTGCTGAAAAATTGCCGAAATTCTTTTTTACATACTGACCACATGGGGCGAAAATAAGTGATTATAAGTATATGCAAATAAAAGATGCCGCCCTATGACGCACGATTCAGGTATTTTATTATATTGCGTGAGTTGTTTTTAACTATCCAATGAAAAATAGATACATCCGGTTACTGTCTATTTCTGTTCAATCATAAAATAGCCGAAACCTACTGCATAAAAAGTCCCCCCGCAAAACGGGGGATTTTTATTTACCCACCCCCTCGGCAATCGACCCACCCGCTAATTATTCAACTTACTACTTGTTTACCCTTATCAACACTGTCAACTCTATCAACCTTATCAAGTTCCCTCCTCATTAACTTGTAAACACGTCAACTGATCAACTAGTCAACTGTCTCCCCATCCCCATTCGATCCATACCAGATTCGGGCCTGTACCGATTCTGATTCGCTGAAGTCTCGTATATGTCTCGTACATGTCTCGTATATGTGCCGTATATATCTCGTTCCTATATAGGTACGAAATATGTACGGGTCACCTGCGACGAATGAATGTAACAACATGGAAACATTAATGAATCTAATACGGTACAGGTACGGTACAGACACGAAAAAGCCCTGCTCCCGGGTGGGGAGCAGGGCAATATGTTGAGGAATATTATTTCAATGTTGTCTTATACAGAGAAGCTTTCGCCACAGGCGCAGGTACGGCTGGCGTTGGGGTTGTTGAAGTAAAAACCTTTGCCATTCAAACCTTCTGAAAACTCCAGGGTAGTATTGAACAGGTACAAAAAGCTCTTCATATCGGTAACCACTTTAAGGCCCTTATCTTCAAATACCTGGTCGCCGGGTTTTGACTGGTTATCAAAATCCATTTTATAGCTAAGGCCCGAACAACCGCCACCTACTACTGATACCCGCAGAAAATAGCCGGCTTCAGCAGTTTGGGATGATTCTGCCATCAGTTTGTCTACTCTTTCTTTTGCTAAGTCGCTTACGAAAATCATATACTAATAACGCTTTTGGGATCTTAATGGTTTAAAAATAATCAATTTAGCACTAATTTGCTAATTGACTGGCTCTCAATGACTCTACAGTTTTCTTTACCTTCTCAATTACATAATCTATCTGTTCTTCGGTGGTATATCTTCCAATAGAGAACCGTAAAGAACTGTGCGCCAGCTCATCTGCTACCCCCAGGGCTTTCAGCACATAACTGGGTTCCATGGAGGCGCTGGTACAGGCTGCCCCGCTCGACAGGGCTATTTCCTTGTTCAACCCCATCATTAGCTGATCGCCATTTACAAAGTTAAACGATATATTGGCTACATGCGGCAGGCGGTGGGTTTGGGAGCCGTTTACATACGTAGCATCCAGCTGTAACAGGGCGTTTTCCAGTTTATTACGCAGGCGGCCCATGCGTTCACCATCTGCTTGCAGTTGCTGGCGGCAAATATCGGCGGCTTTACCAAAACCGGCAATACCGGGTACATTCAGGGTACCGCTGCGCATGGCTTTTTCGTGACCACCGCCATCCATTTGGGCGGTTAACCGTACGCGGGGGTTCTTCCTGCGTACATACAAGGCCCCTACTCCTTTGGGTCCGTATAATTTATGGGCGCTGCAGGCCAGAATGTCAATCTCATCTTTTATTACATCAACCGGTATTTTACCTACGGCCTGGGTAGCATCGGTAAAGAACAATACGTTGTGTTTTTTAGCCAGGGCCCCTATGGCTTTAACGGGTTGAATGGTACCCGTTTCATTATTGGCGTACATAATGCTAATGAGAATGGTTTGGGGCGTAATAGCGGCTTCCAGTTGTTGCAGATCTATAAGCCCTTCTTTATCTACAGGTAAATAGGTGACGGTTCCACCCAGTTTTTCAATGTGGTTACAGGTATCCAACACCGCTTTGTGTTCGGTAACACAGGTAATAATGTGGTTGCCCTTTACGGCATACATTTCAAACACGCCTTTTATGGCCAGGTTATCGCCTTCGGTGGCGCCCGAAGTAAAAATAATTTCTTTAGGTTCGGCCCCAATCAACCTGGCTACCTGTTCCCGGGCATAATCTACCGCTTCTTCGGCCTGCCAGCCAAAGGAATGGCTGCGGCTGGCCGCATTGCCAAACTGCTCGGTAAAATAAGGCAACATCACTTCCATTACCTGCGGGTCGCAAGGTGTGGTAGCGTTATGATCGAGGTAGATGGGTAAGTTTAACATGCTTTATGTTTCAGTACAAAATTAGGTGGTTTCAACCGGTTTGCCGGTTGCCGGTTGCCGGTTGCCGGTTGTCGGGTTCCGGGTTCCGAGTTCCGGGTTCCGGGTTCCGGGTTCCAGGTTTCAGGGTTACACGCGTTTTACTGGTTAACTTGTTAACAAGTTAACTGGTCAACTCTTTAACTTGCAGGCCTATAAACCAATATTAATATGCTGAAAGTTGAACACATTGGCATTGCCGTTCGCGAATTATCGAAATCGGTTCCCCTGTTTGAAAAACTGCTGAACACACCCTGTTATAAAACAGAAGCTGTGGAAAGCGAACAAGTGTCTACCGCTTTTTTTAAAACCGGTGATACCAAAATAGAATTGTTGGAAAGCAGCAGTGCCGAAGGTGTTATTGCCCGCTTTATTGACAAAAAGGGCGAAGGCATTCATCATATTGCTTTTGAAGTGGCCGATATTGAGGCTGAAATGAAACGGCTGGTAAGCGAAGGATTTGTACTGTTGAATGAACAACCCAAACGGGGTGCTGATAATAAGTTAGTGTGTTTTCTGCATCCCAAAAATACAAATGGCGTGTTGATTGAATTGTGCATGGAAATAAAATAGGAAGTATTTGTATTTACTTCAACATTGGATATTCAACATTCAATATTCAATATTTTACTCCGTTTTATGCTCGGGGCATTCAATGCGCAATTCATCAAAGGCCAATGGTTTTTGCATAAGGTTGCAATGATGCATCAGCTGGCGATCGCCACTGTAGTAATAACAGGTGTAACACATGCGCTGAGTAGAAATAATACCGTTTTGATTTAACCGGTATATAAGATCGAGAACCGATAACAGAAACTCATTTTTTTGTTGTGGCGACAGCGTAGCAATGGCGCCATCCAAAGGCTTGGTAAAATTTTCGATCATGCCGGTTAGCTTCAAGCCCTTATCAGTAAGCGAAAAATTAAAACTGCGCGAATCGAGCATATCATCTGCTCTTGCTATCAAACCTTTTTGCTCTAATACCTTTATGGAGTCGCTGATGGTGGCCTTGGTCATGTTGAACTCACGGGCCATGGAGGCTATACGGCGTTGCTTATCGGAGTTATGATACTTAATAAAGATCAGCAACTGCATTTGTATGGGGCTTAGCTTATGCTCTTTGGCTTCCATCCATAATAAAACCCTGAAGACTTCAGAAATTTTTTCCAAAGCGGCTACTATCTTATAGTCTACATTAGTAATATGACGCTCGGGGTCAAATGCTGACATGGCATAGCTATTCGTTTAAAGATACAGACTTAACCCGATGAATATAATAGTAAAGAGATCTATAATCAATACACGATCAGAGGTAATAAACAGAAGCAATTGTAACTGTGTTGGTTACGTTAAAAAAATATTGCTCAAAATAAAAAAAGTTCCCCTGTAGAAACAG
>CBIMFG010000028.1:0-11552 GCA_966243125.1 uncultured Niastella sp. | reverse complement strand
GAAAAAAGGAAACCACTCACTACTCACTACTCACAACTCACTATTGCGATGAAAAAAATAATTCTCATACTGGTGATAGTGCCCGGCTTTATGGCGGCCCGGGGCCAGTTTGTAGCAGATTATCTGAAGGCTGCTGATACTTACTATAAAAAAGGCGACTATTATTCTGCAGCCCGGTATTATGAAAAATACCTGAGTTCAAAAGCAAGCAAATCAAAACCCAACGACTACAATCCATATAATGTAAAACCGGTTGCTGATAAAGGGAAGACAGCTATCCCCAATACGCAACTGGCTGTATACAACCTGGCTGAAAGCTACCGGTTGTTGAACTTCCCCGTAAAGGCCGTTACGTATTACGAACAGGCGGTGAGTTATAACAATGCTCAGATGCCGCTGGCGCAATACTATTACGCTGCTACATTACGGGCTTTAGGTAAATATGACGAAGCGGAAAAAGCATTTCCGGGTTTCCTCGATAATTATAAAACAGAAGATGCGTATGCCAATTCCGCCAAAAGCGAAGTGTTGAACCTGCATTTTATCAGGGAGCAACTGCAACGCAGCGATCTGTCGTTGTATACGGTAGAAAAACAAGGCCCGGCCATTAATCCCGGCGGCGCCAATTATTCACCGGTATGGGTAAATAACAATACCCTGCTTTTTACTTCAACCCGGGTGCCCGATTCTGTAAAGAACAAACCTTTTTTTAACCGCCTGTACCAGGCGGTATATGATAATGAGGTGGTAAAAGATGTTACCAGGCTGGAGATCCCGCAAGGCGTTGGAATACACCAAGGTGTTGCCAGTCTGTCACCAGATGGCAACACTATGTTCCTGACGCGCTGGTTGATTGCTGCCGGAAAGAAAACATCGGCGATCTATTTCAGTAAGAAACAGGATAAAGACTGGGGCGAACCGGTGTTGATGGATTCAACGGTGAATATACCTGGTTATAATGCGCAACAACCTTTTGTAATGGCCGATGGCAAAACGTTCTTATTCGCCAGCGACCGGCCCGGTGGCAACGGTGGATTCGATCTGTGGTATGCTTCGCTGGATGCTACTGGCAAGCCTGTAATAGTAGTGAACCTGGGCAATACCATCAATACCAGCAATGATGAGCAGGCGCCTTACTACCATGAAGCCTCCGGTACACTGGTGTTTTCCTGCAATGGCCGTGTAGGTATGGGTGGCTTTGATTTCTTTTACAGTAAAGGCTCGTTTACTTCCTGGGCCGAACCGGTGAACTTCGGATATCCCGTTAACTCCATAAAAGACGATATCTATTTTACGAGTCGTGGCAATGAAACAAATCTGTTGAAAGATGTGCTGCTGAGTTCTGACCGCTCGGCAGAATGTTGTCTGGAATTATTTACGTTGAAATACACCCCTGTTGAAATTGTAAAAACAGATACACCTGTTGTGCCGCTGCTTACAGAAGAACCTAAAGTAGAAGCGGTGATCGTAATGGAAAATGTGTACTACGACTTTGATAAATCAAGCCTGCAACCCGAATCATTCTCAACCTTAGACAGATTGGTTGCTTCATTGAATCAATATCCCGCGTTGGTGATCGAGATCAGGGCGCATACAGATAGTAAAGGCGATGATAAATACAATATGGACCTGTCTGAAGCACGCGCCAAAACAGTAGTGGATTATCTCATCAGCAAAGGCATTGATAAAGGCCGTTTGCAAAGCAAGGGTTATGGCGCTTCTATGCCGGTTGCGCCTAATAAGCATGAAGATGGCAGTGATGATCCTGAGGGAAGGCAGAAGAATAGGAGGACGGAGTTTAAAGTGTTGAGTAAGTAAGTGAGTGGTGAGTGGTGAGTAGTGAGTAGTGAGTTGGCTCGCGAATGTTCCGGATGTCTGAATAATCGGAATCCCACTCACCACTGACCACTGACCACTCACCACTGACCACTCACGATTAAAACAATGCACATGAGAAAACTAATTGCACTTTTTGTTATGGTAGCCTGTATGAAAGTACAAGGACAGCAAAAACCGCACTATACGCAATACATCCTGAATCAGTATATTCTTAATCCGGCCATAACAGGGATCGAGAATTATACCGATATCAAGCTGAGTCACCGGCATCAGTGGGCGGGTATTGATGGTGCGCCGGTTACTACTTATTTTACTGCGCATACCCCATTAGGTAAAAAAGATTATCGTACTACGCCTACTTCTTTTCCGATGCCGGGCGAAAACCCAAGGGGCGAACGCTATTGGGAAGAATATACCGCGGCAGAGCCGCATCATGGCATTGGGCTACAGGTGATCAATGATCAGGCCGGGCCGTTGGCTACATTTTCCGGTTATGTTACTTATGCGTATCACATTGGCATCAGTGCGCGTACAAGCCTGGCCGCTGGTTTTGGCGCCGGATTTTCGCGGGTAGGATTGCATACTGATAAGTTGCAATTCGCAGTACCCGTTGATCCGGCTGTGTACAACAGTGGAACGCTGAATAAATTCAACCCCGATTTCAGTGCCGGCTTATACCTGTACGCTGCCGATTATTTTGTTGGGTTATCGGCCCAACAGATCGTTCCGCAAAAAATAGATTTTGTAGATAATACGGTAAAACAAACAGGTGGCCGGTTATTGCCTCATATGTTCGCTACTGCCGGCTACCGTTTTTTACTGGATGAAGATTTCAATTTTATTCCTTCTGTGCTGGTGAAATACATTAATCCAATGCCGGTGCAGGTTGATGTAAATGCCAAGCTGCAATACCAGGATTTTTTATGGGTAGGCGCCAGTTACCGGATGAAGTATGGTTTCGCCGGTATGGTGGGTATTAATGTATCCAACAGGGTGCATGTAGGCTATTCGTATGATTATTCAACCACCACATTGAATCAGTATAGTCATGGTACGCATGAGATTTTAATAGGTTTTATCATCGGTAATAAATACGATGATGGTTGTCCGAGAAATGTTTGGTAAACGCTGAACGCTTAACGCCGAACGCAAAACGCAGGAAATTCATTCGAAAAAGAAATAAATAGAAAATGTTTTTAAAGAAAAAGGGTTGTGTAGCGATGCTGGTTTTGTTGCAGGGAGTTGTGCTTAGTGCAATTGGGCAACAAGTACCCATAAAACGCTGTGCAACCATGGAGGTGCTGCAACGTTCCCTTGAAAAAGATGAGTCCCTGCGCCTGAGATATGAAAACGACATCAAGAACATTCAACAACTGGCTGCTGAGCGGGCAAAGCCCAATGCCCGGGTTGAGGCAGCGCCGGTAACCATTCCGGTGGTATTTCATATTGTGCTGCCCGATCCTAATGCGGTAACAGATAAAATGATCGAAGATCAGGTAAAAGTGTTGAACCGGGATTTTGCGGGGTTGAATGGCGATTCGGTGAATATTCCCGCCGCGTTCAAACCCTTGTATGGAAAATCAAAGATCCAGTTTGCACTGGCGAAACGCACTCCAACAAACTTGCCCACCAATGGCATAGACCGGGTGGTGACCACGCAACAAACTTTTACGCAGACAAACAATTATGTAAAACATGCCAGTACCGGCGGCGCCAATGCCTGGAACGCCTCGAAGTATATGAATGTGTGGGTGTGTACATTGGGTGGCGGGTTGCTGGGCTATTCTACTTTTCCCGGAACTTCTTCGGCCGATGAACAAGGTATTGTTATATATAATGTGACCTTACCCGGCGGTTCACTCGCTGGTTATAATGATGGTCGTACCCTTACCCATGAAAGCGGACACTTCTTTTACCTGTTCCATATCTGGGGCGATGATGATGGCGCCTGTACTGGCAGCGACGGCGTAAGCGACACGCCGAATCAATCAGATGCTTCTGCTGGTTGCCACAGTGGGGTAGTAACAGATGCCTGCACGCCTGTTGCGCCTGGTATTATGTACCAGAATTATATGGATTACAGCAGCGATGGTTGTATGGCCATGTTTACCCTGTTACAGGTTGCCAGAATGGAAGCGGCGCTGAATGCGTACCGGTTATCGCTCATCACTTCCAATGGCGCCATATCGCCGCTGAAAGACAATGATGCGCAACTGGTAAGCATCGACAAACCGGTGAACCGCGTGTGTGATACAAAGTTTCAGCCATCCATCACCATTCGCAATTACGGCGCATTACCCCTGACCTCGCTGGTGATCAATGCCAGTGTAGACGACGGCCCTGTGGTGCAAACCCAATGGACGGGATCACTGGCCAGTTTATCAACTGTTGCTATTACATTAAATGGAATAACAACCAATAATACCGGTGCTCATACGCTCAAAATACAATTAACCGCACCCAATGGCAGTACTGACCTGGGACCAGAGAGCGATACCCTAAGCAAATCATTTGTGTATCCTGCGGCTATTGCGCCACCATTAACAGAAGGATTTGAGCAGGAAACATTTCCGGCCACTGGCTGGGATGTACTCAACGCTGATGGTTCCTATACCTGGGAACGGGTTACCGGTATAGCCAAATCAGGCAAAGCATCTATTGTAGTGCGCAATAACGACTATACACAAAACGGACAAACAGATTACCTGCGCCTGCCGCAGATAATTCTCAATAATGCAGACTCTGCTTTCCTCACCTTTCAGGTGGCAGCAGCTATAAAAACAGCCAGCGGCACTTTGTTCAATTACTGGGATACGTTACAGGTGCTGGTGAGTACCGACTGTGGCAACAGCTTTACTTCTTTGTATAAAAAATGGGGCGGCGCCCTGGTTACCCGCAGCGCACTTACAACCGATGAATTTATTCCAGCCGCCAGTGAATGGCGCAAAGATTCGGTAAACCTCACACCCTGGATCAACAAGGGGCCGGTGATGATCGCTTTTGCCAATTCAACCGGCAATGAAAACAATGTATACCTCGACGATCTTAACCTGTATACAAAAGTGAATAATGCCAACCTGGAAAAACTGGGCTGGTTAATTACGCCAAACCCAACTAACGGACCGCTTGCCGTTAAATTTTTAAATACCCCGGTAAACCTAAAGGCTATAAGTGTATTTAACAGCGCCGGGCAAAAAGTAGCCGAAAAAATTATTGACAAAAACACGCCGGCAACGCTCTATCAGTTCAATCTGAGCAGTTATACCACTGGGGTATATGTGATCAAACTGGTATACAGCGATCATACAGATTCGCGGAAGGTGATCAAAAAATAATTCTGAAAATATTATAAAAGCAAAGCCTTTTCTGATGAACACACAACACAGTAACCACCCATTCAGCAAAAACAGCCTGGTAAAAGCGGCCTTTTATACCGGTATGTTATTGGGTTTGCTGATCATACAAATGGGTAGCTATGCACAACCCATCTACAAACCCATTGCGGTAACCGGCTATCATCATGATATTGTGGCCGAGTCGGGAACAAGTGTGCTGGCTACCACATCTACTATGATCGATGGCAGCCCGTTTGTGATGCGTCACGTGTTGTATACACAGGCATTTGCGCTTGCCAATAACCTAAATGGCGGTATGGTTGATAACGGAACCATTGTAAGTGGAGACCGTACTTATCAAATGGCGCCTTATGATGATAAGAATGCTTTGTATTTATCAAAGTTTGGTACGGTAGATAGTACCAGAAGTGAGGGTACGCTTGAATTTGTTACGCCCGGGTATTACGCCCATTTGTCGTTAATGGCGTTCTCAACAGAAGGGTCCAGCAACTTGAATATCAATATCACTTATACCGACGGTACTACGGAACGCGCGCTTACCAATGCGCCGCTGGAAGACTGGTACCAGGGGTTCACCGATGTGGTGTATGAGGGCGCCGGCCGTATTCAGCGCGATACCACCGGCCCGTTTGTAGTGGATGGTGTAGGTACCTGGCCGCATTTTTTTAGTCACGATTTTATTACCAGTTGCGCCAATCAGAACAAGATGGTGAAATCGGTAACAGTGATTGATAGCAGCTTCAGTACAGGCTCACGTGTGTTGGTGTTGGCTATTTCGGGCGAGCAAATACAACCTTATACTGTAACCCCATCGGTATTGCCGGCCCGTTGCGGCAGTACTGATAATGGTTATATCTTATTAAATGTAAGCGGCGGGGTAAAACCATTTACTTATAACTGGCAAACCACCCCGGCCCAGTCAACAGCTTTTGCGGCAGGGCTGGCAGCTGGTACATATACCTGTGAGGTAACCGATTCCAATGGTTGTGTACGGCCTTATACCGCTACCGTAACGTTGATAACCCCGGCGCCGGTTGCTGCAAAGGCTACCACCATGCAGGTGTGCGCAGGCATGCCCACTACTGTTTATGCCGACACTTCTAATAGTACACCGAATACGTACACCTGGAACCCCGGCGGTATTACCGGCACTTCGGTGGTGGTATCGCCTGCTGTTACTACCAAATATATTGTGAATGCTGAGGATCAGTACGGCTGTACTTCTGTTGATAGTGTTGAAATAACGGTGAAGCCCTCGGCTACGGCTTCCTTTACGGTAAACCCTGATCCCGTTTGCCCCAACACGCCACAAATAGTTACTTATACAGGCAATGCAACTGCAGCCGCCACTTTTAACTGGAATGCTTTTGCGGGCGCTACGGTACAATATGGCAGCGGCCCCGGGCCCTACGGTATTTTGTTTGCCAACAGCGGTACCTATAATTTACAATTACAGGTAAGCGTAAACGGTTGTACTACTACCGCTACAAAAAAGATTACGATCAATGCGCCACTGGCAACCCCGGTGGTGTCAATGACTTCCGTTACTACCAGCTCCATCAGTTTTAACTGGCAGCCAGTACCTGGTGCTACCGGTTATATTGTGTCGGTAAATGGCAGTCCTTATATAACGCCTACATCGGGCAGTTTGGGTACATCACATAACATCATTAACCTGCAGCCGGCTGAAAAAATAACCATCAGCGTAATTGCATTAGGCGTTGAAACCTGTTTGAACAGCGCCATTGGCATGGCTGAGGGTACTACGTTGAGCGATGAGGTTTTTATTCCCAATTCATTTTCACCCAATGGCGATGGCAAGAATGAGGTCTTCCGCGCTTATGGTACTGGTATCTCTGCTATAAATATGAAAGTATTTAACCAATGGGGTGAGTTGTTGTATGAAGGCAGCGATGTGAGCAACGGCTGGGATGGTAAACAAAAAGGAAAGGTGCAACCCATAGGTGTATACTTCTATGTAATGAAAATAAAATTAACCACTGGCGCCGAAAGTATCAGAAAGGGTTCTGTTAACCTGTTGCGTTGATTTGAAATACTAAGCACATGCGTAAAATCGGATTATACCTCGGCCTGTTGTTAGGTGGGTTGGTTATAACAACCGCCTCCCTGTCGCAAACCTATACGCCAATAAACGTCACGGGTTTTAACCAGGATGCTATTGCGGAAACAGGTACTGATGCAACAGCGGTAACCTCCACTCCGCTCGATCTGTTAACAAACGTCATGTACTCAACCCTGTTTGCTGCTATAAATGGGTTAGGGGGTGGTTTGCCTGGGAACGGTACAATAGTTTCAGGAAACAAAACCTGGCAATTGCAGCCTTATACGGGTAACAACGTAATGTTTTTGTCGGCCAACGCGGCGCAGCCCAATACCATGGCCTGGGGCAATTTAACGCTGGCAACGCCGGCCAGTTATAAATCGGTTAACCTGTTGCTGTTTTCTACAGAGAAAACAAGTACCGTGAATGTAGTCTGCAATTTTACCGATGGTTCACAATACAACGCGGGCAATTTTACTATTGAGGATTGGTTCGATGGTAATGGGGCGGTGTATAACTCTTATGGCAGAACCCTAAGGTTAACGGCCGGGCCTTATGCCGCAGATGGAATCACTACGCAGAACCCCCGGTTTTACCAGGTTGATGTGCCCCTGAGTTGTGTCAATAAGAATAAACTGCTGCAATCTGTTACCATCAATTATTTAAATGGCAGTACGGCATTTAGCCGGTTGGTTGTTTTGGCGTTGTCGGGGGTGGGGTATACCCAGCCTGTTGTTACGCCTGCCATTACCCAGGCTACCTGTACCAATGCCAATGGTGGTATTGCATTAACTGTAACCGGCGGCGCCAGTCCTTTTACCTATGCCTGGAACACCACACCGGTGCAAACAACGGCTGCGGCTACCAACCTGGCGCCGGGTAATTACACCTGTACCATAACAGAAGCGGATAATTGCCCGATTACTTATGCTGGAACCGTGCCTACCACGCCTATGCCGGTGTTAACAGCTTCTGCCAATCCCACGGCGGTTTGTGCGGGTGATCAGGTGAACTTATCGGTAACCGCTTCTGGGGGAACCTTGCAATCCTATACCTGGAATCCCGGTAATGTAACCGGCGCCAATGTAACGGTAACGCCTGCTGCCACTACTACCTATACGGTGAGTGGCATGGATGCCAATGGGTGCAACGTGTCGGCTACGGTTCTGGCAACCATAAAACCAACACCAACTTCCTCGTTTACTGTAACCCCGGCCAACGTTTGTTTAAATACACCGCAAACAATCACCTATACCGGCAATGCCGCCAATACAGCCACGTACAACTGGAATGGTTTTGCAGGCGCTGCGGTGCAGAGTGGAAGTGGTCAGGGCCCCTATTCAATATTATTTAACAATCCTGGCAATTATAACCTGCAATTGCAGGTAACAGAAAATGGTTGCGTGTCTGCAGTAACAACCATCCCTGCTGTTATTTCTACTCCGGTAAATGCGTCCTTTACCGTTAGTGAGTCCAACATATGTGCCGGTACAACCATTACCGCCACGTATACAGGTAGTGGCGCAGCTACTGCAACTGCTTCCTGGGGCTGGGGTGGAGGAGCGGTGCAAACCGGTAACGGCTTTGGTCCCTATACCGTCAAATACGACAGAAACGGCCTCATTAACCTGACTGTAAAAGACGGCGCCTGTATGGCAAATGCTTCTCAGGCAATTACTGTAACCCCCAAACCATTGGTTGATTTTACGCCCAATGCAATAACGGGTTGTTTTCCTTTTGCCGTCACTTTTAAAAACAACACGCAAAACGGCGATGCCTACAAATGGGAATTTGGTGATGGTAATACTTCAACAAATGCCAATGCGGCCAATACTTATAACAATGCGGGCACATACAGTGTAAAGCTGGTTGCTTCATCACAGGGAAGATGTTTTGATTCCATTACCAAAACCAATATAATAACAGTAAAGGGATATCCTACTGCTGCCTTTACGGTAAGTCCCGGCGAGAACAAACCATTGGAATTGCACGAGGCCAACTTCAGTTTTGTGAATGGCAGCTATGATGCGGCTTCCTATAAATGGGATTTCGGCGATAATTCATCTGTAACAACCAATAATGCTTCTCATAAATACCAGCAACCGGGTAACTACGTGGTAACCTTACATGCCTTTAATGATCTTGGGTGTGAAGATACTGCTGTACGTCAATTCATGATGGTGCTGCCCGATAAGGTGCTGGAGATCCCCAATGTGTTTAGCCCCAACGGCGATGGAGTGAATGATACCTGGGAAATAGCCGGGTTGCGCGGTGCTACCAATTGTTCGGTTGAGATCTTTAATCGCTGGGGCCAGCAGGTGTATAACAGTCATGAGTATAATATTCCCTGGGATGGTAGCTGGAAAGGCAAGCCTGTACCGGTGGGCACCTTCTATTATATAATAAAAACAGCGACGCGTAATTACAATGGCTGGGTGGCTGTGATCAGATAAACGAATTAAGTATAGTCAAACATTTTAATAAAAATCCCAAAAATTCAATTATGAAACACATGTTCCTCAGGTGTACTTCTGTTTTCTTGTTCTCTGCTCTTTTATTGGTTACTGCCTGTAAAAAAGGCGATACAGGTCCTGCCGGTGAAAAAGGCGATAAAGGTGATAAAGGAGATGCCGGAGCCACTGGCGCCGCCGGTAAAAATGGGACTTCCGGAAGCGCTAATATTGTTTATTCTCCCTGGTTAGATGTAACCTTCAAT
This sequence comes from uncultured Niastella sp., assembly GCA_966243125.1. Lineage (GTDB taxonomy): Bacteria > Bacteroidota > Bacteroidia > Chitinophagales > Chitinophagaceae > Niastella. Next base: position 1,579 of record CBIMFG010000028.1, on the reverse strand, counting down.
GCTGTAGATACTTCATATGAAGGTTCAATAGATGCGCCAAAGATCGTTGACAGCATTATTCAAAAAGGGGAAGTAAAAGTATTCTGGAATATCAATACGTCTTCAGCTCCAAACATTGTGGCATTGCCTTTCCAGGATAATGGTTTGATCACGGGCGCCAAGGACTTCTTTGTTTTCCCGATCATAACTGCAGGTAAAATATTTGTTGAGTCAACGTACAATATTAGTACGCAAGCATCACCACAGGATCCTAATGTGAAACTCTTCCAGTTCCGCTACATGATCATTCCTGGTGCTGTGGCTGCACGTTCTGCAGTAAACTGGAACGATTACAAACAGGTACAGGCGTACCTGGGGCTGAAAGACTAAAACAAGTTACAGGTTACAGGTTACAGGTTCCATGTTTTACAACCCTGAAACCTGAAACTTGTAACCTGATACCAGGTATTGCGAAACACTCGGGAATAACATCCCGATTGTTTCATAAAATGTAAATCGGGTTGCCTCTTCCGGGGCGACCCCTTTAAAAAAGCTTCAAGCGTCAAGCTGTAAGCTGCAAGCAAATACAGGCTTAAAGCCTAAAGCTGAAAGCTTAAAGCAGAAAGCTGAAAGCCTAAAGCAAATACAGTCTTTGCTTTTAGCTTTAACCTTTAGGCTTTAACCTTTAGGCTTTAACCTTGTTCCTTACTGCCTTTCACTTCAACATTCAACATTGGACATTCAATATTCAACATTCAATGTTCTAAACACCTGTATTATGAGAAATTTATTGGGTATCGTGTTGTCGTTGTTATCCTGTGCTGGTATTGCCCAAACAGTAACACCCGTTCCTGTTACCGGTTTCAATGCCGATGTAATTGCCAATGGCGCCGCCTTTCCCGGTTCTGTAACCGATGATGTAGACGGCGGCAAATATTATTTCCTGAACCAGAGTTTTACCGCACTGGGCACGCCCACCAATTTTTTGCCCAACTCAGGTCTTATCAACAGTGCGGCTTCCGCCCTGGTAAGTTTTCAACTGGCAGATGCGTCGGTCAATAACTCGCTTCGGTTGTCCACTACGCTTACTTCCGGCACCCTCACATTTACAACACCGCAACCGGCCGGTGTGGTTTACTTTCTGGCCACTTCAGGCGGTAGCGCTACGGTGATGACGGTTACCCTAAATTTTTCAGACGGTACTTCGCAAACCAATCCCAACGTTACGGTACCCGACTGGTACAATGGTACCGGTTTTGCCATCCAGGGTATTGGCCGGGTGAATGGCGGTGCGGTGCCACCGGCGCTCGATAATGCCGGCGGTACTTTAAATCCGCGGTTATACCAGGTGGCTATGGCCGTGAATGGTCCTAATTATACAAAGAAGATAAACTCTATCACCATCAGCCGGCCAAATACCGGTGGCTTTTTGCATGTAATGGGTGTGAGTATCATGAATGCCTGTGTGGCGCCCGTTAATCAGCCAACTACCCTGGTGTTGACTGCTGCCTCTACCAGTCAGGTTAATGGTTCTTTTACTGCATCTCCTGCAGCCGACTCTTATATTGTTGTGCGCTATCCAGCCGGCGCTACGCCTGTT
>CBIMFG010000027.1:0-11619 GCA_966243125.1 uncultured Niastella sp. | reverse complement strand
GTTTAACCCGAACATAAAAGTGATCTTTACGGTAAGCCCGGTGCGTCACATTCGCGATGGAGTTATCGATAATAACCGCAGCAAGGCGCGATTGATTGAAGTGGTGCACCACCTGGTTAACAAGTTCGATAAGCTGTATTATTTCCCGGCCTATGAACTGGTGATAGATGTGCTGCGCGATTATCGTTTCTATGATATCGATATGGTGCATCCGAACTACCAGGCTACCTCATTTGTGCTGGATAAATTCATGCGGCATTTTGTGGATGAAAAAGCACAACAACTGGCCGAAGAAATAAAGAAGATCGTAATAGCCCGTAAACACAAACCCTTTCAGCCTTCTACCGAAGCGCATAAGAAGTTTTTAAAAACACACCTGGAAAAGGCGCAGGAGCTGCAAAGGAAATATCCTTTCTTAAATCTCGATGAAGATATTAGATACTTTTTGCAATAAAGTAGTCAGTGGTGAGTGGTCAGTGGTGAGTGAGCTCGCTATTTTTAAAGTTTTCCGAATATCGGCAACCCACTGACCACTGACCGCTCACCACTCACCATCAATATTCATCATTCAAAGCAAAATTGTTCTTCCGGTACATCCACTGCCCACTCGTAAAATCCGGGAACTCCACCGTTTGATTACCCAGTTCAATACTTTGCTCACTCAGGGGTGTAATGGCGCTCCAGCTGGCTGCGTCATATACATCCATTGGCGTAGCGGTTTTGCGTTTTATGGATTCAACAAAGGCATGCAACACAAAGAAATCCATGCCGCCATGACCAGCGCCTTCTGCACCAGTTCCGTATTTTTTCCACAAGGGATGGTCGTATTGTTCCAACCAGGTTTTGGCATCTTCCCAGGCATCGTTGGTTTTGCTCATGCCCTCTATGTACAGCGAGTGGTTCACATCCATCCAAATGCCGTGGGTGCCCTGCACGCGAAAGCCCAGTGAATAAGGGCGGGGGAGATTGGTATCGTGTTGTAACAAAATAGTTTCGCCATTGGCGCAACGGATGTTGGTGGTAACCACATCACCCAGTTTAAATTGAACCTTTGCATTGGGATGCTGTTCACCACCATTCTTTACAATGTATTCATGCAGTCCGCGCGTTTTGCTGGCAAACGACGAAAGCGACACAAAGCGGTTGCCCCGGTTAATGTTGATCATTTCTGCTACGGGGCCAATGCCGTGCGTAGGATATAAATCACCGTTGCGGTGAACGGAGTGTTCTGTTCGCCAGTGAGCTTCTGAAAAACCTTTCTCCCCAAACTCCACACCACCACCGTAGGGTTGTTTTCCATTATTAAACTTAACATTCCGCAGGTCGTGCTGATAGCCGCCTTGCAGGTGTATTAATTCGCCAAACAGGCCTTGCCGTACCATATTCAGGATGGCCATTACATCGCGCCGGTAACAAACATTTTCCAGCATCATCACCTGGGCATTGTGGTGCTCGGCTGCTTTAACCACATCCCAGTGGTCTTGCAGGGTAATGCCCAGCATTACTTCGGTGCCCACATATTTAATACCGGCCTCCAGGCTGCCAATGATCATGGGCGCATGCCACTCCCAGGGCGTGGCTATGATCACACCATCGAGCTCTTTTAATTCCAGCAAATGCTTCCAGGCATGTACGTCGCCCTTAAATACTTTGGGCATGGGTTTGCCAGCTTTCTGAATAATGTCACCGGCCATCTCCAACATGCGGTCGTCAATATCGCAAATGGCCACTATGTTTACATCCTTACGCTGAAGCGCATTGCGAAGATGTACTTGTCCGCGCATGCCAACGCCAATAATACCGAGTTTAACCACCGGGTCTGCTGCAGCAAAGGATGCCGTTGGCAACAGGGCGAAACCGGCTGCGGCCAGTCCGGTATTTTTGACAAATGATCTTCGGTTCATAGCCTTATTTTTACAGGAGATTTGGTGCTGCCAAAATACCAAATAAGCGAACATGACAACTGCCGCTCAAAAACTTACGCAATCGTATGCCATCATGAATTTTTTGAAAAATCTGTCGCCACAGCTAAAATTGGGGCCAGGCATAGCTGTCATGAACCCTTTTTCGGAGCCTGTGGCCAGGCAATTGGCAGAAACGTTCTACCATAAGTTTTACAACGATCAGCATCCGCGCAAATTCATTTTTGGTATTAATCCCGGTAGGTTTGGCGCCGGGGTTACCGGTGTTCCTTTTACCGATCCTATACGATTGAAAGAGGTGTGTGGTATTGAGAGTGAACTGCCCAAAAAGGCGGAATTGTCGTCGCTGTTTGTGTATGCAGTAATAGAAGCCTATGGAGGGCCGGCAGCTTTTTATTACGATTTCTATATAACGGCTTTATCGCCCCTGGGTTTTACAAAGAATGGCGTTAACCTGAATTATTACGACGATAAGGAATTGCTGAAAGACAGCGAACCATTTATATTAAAGTGTATTCATGAGCAATTAGAAACCATTGCTACTACCAGGGAGGTATGTTATTGTTTAGGCGAAGGCGCCAATTACAAGATCTTTCAAAAGCTAAATGCGAAACATCAGTTCTTTAAAGAGATTGTTCCGTTGCCACATCCACGTTGGGTTATGCAATATCGTAGGAAGAAGATTTCGGAGTACGTAGATCTATATGTAAAAAAAATGAGTTCTTAGTTCTCAGTTCTATGTTCTTAGTTTTGAGTTTCGAAAATGAACAACTCAGAACTAAGAACTCAGAACAAAATAACTAATTAGTGCATCCTATCCCCCCTCACTTCCAATTTAGAAATCAAATCCGCTTCATAAGCCAACCATTCCTGCCAACGCGTACGAACCTTTGCTTTATCAACATAAGTTTCGGCAAGCTCAATGAATAAATGGTAATGGCCGGCTTCGCTTTCCATAAAGCGGCGGTAGAAGTTACGCAGGTACTCATCATCGAGCCCTTCGCTAAGGCGTTTAAAACGTTCGCAACTGCGCGCTTCAATAAGGGCGAAGACCAGCAATTTATCGAGCAGGCGTTGTTCGGGACTGCCGTCTTTTTTTTGAAATAACTGCAGCTGGTTTACGTATTCATCTTTTCGTTGTTTGCCCAGTTTCAGCCCGCGTTTATGTAATTCAGCCAGCACCAGCCTGAAATGCCCCCATTCTTCAGTAACAATAGGCGCCAGATCGGTCACCAGTTTTTCTAATTCGCTGTATCGTTGAATCAGGGAAATGCAGCTGGTAGCCGCTTTCTGCTCACAGTAGGCATGGTCGGTGAGAATGTATTCCAGCGACAATTCGGCCAGGTTTACCCACCGTGGATCGGTGGGCAGGTGCAAACCCAGGATATTTTTTGTTTCGTTGGTAGTGCTCATAAAGTGCCCAAAGTTAACACGTACAAGTGATATATTTGGGGCGCCTCCCCCCGGCCCCCTCCAGTGGAAGGGGAGGAGTGCGGGAAAAATAATTGCGAAGGTTAATATGAACGACAATTTCCTACTAAAAAAGCTCAACGAGCGGCAGGAGCAGAATGCTTTTCGCCGGCTGCTATTGCCCGAGGGTAAAACCGACTTTTGTTCGAACGATTACCTGGGCATTGTACGCAACCAGCTTATCGAAAAACAACTGAGCGAAAACAATCATCCGGTTTACCGGCATGGTTCAACCGGTTCCCGTTTGCTGGCTGGCAATTATGCGTTGGTAGAAGAAACCGAAAAAATACTGGCCGCCTTTCACGATGCGGAGGCCGCACTGATCTTTAATTCCGGCTACGATGCCAACCTGGGTTTATTAAGTTGTATTCCCCAGCGCGGCGATACCATCCTATATGATTTTTTAAGCCATGCCTCTTTACGGGATGGCATTCGCTTGAGTTTTGCGCAGTCTTTTGCTTTCAGGCATAATGACCTGGCCGACCTGGAAAAAAGATTACAGGCCGCCACCGGTACCATCTTCGTGGTAACGGAATCGGTATTTTCTATGGATGGCGATATGGCGCCCTTAACAGCCATCAGTGAATTGTGCCTGCAATACGGCGCCCAGCTGATAGTAGATGAAGCGCATGCCACCGGTGTAGTAGGCGAAAAAGGGGAGGGGCTGGTACAACAGCTCAACCTGCAGGCAGCCTGTTTTGCCCGCGTGCATACATTTGGTAAAGCAGTAGGCTGCCATGGCGCTGTTGTGTTGGGCAGCCACCGGTTGCGTAATTACCTGATCAATTTTTGCCGGTCGTTTATTTACAGCACGGCCCTGCCCGAAGCAAGTGTGGCCGCTATCCGTTGTGCATACGGGTTATTCCCCCATATGAATGAGGAACGCGCCCATTTGCAACAATTGATCAGCACGTTTCAGCAGGCAGCCATGCCCTGGGAAAAGCTGGTTTCCAATACGCCTATACAAATAGTGATCATCCCCGGCAATGATGCCGTGAAAAAAGTAGCCGGTGCATTACAAACAGCCGGTCTCGATGTAAGGGCCATCTTGTATCCTACGGTTCCTTCCAATAAAGAAAGGTTGAGAATAGTGTTGCATGCGTTTAATAGCCTGCAACAGGTTAAGGAGGTAATTCAGTTATTAAGTTCTTAGTTCAATACAAAAAACAAAGAACATAGAACTATTTCTCAGGCAAATAATAAGTCTCATTAGGACCTATTCCCGATACCTGCATGGTACATTCCTGGGTGAACCATTCAAAGTGTGGCTGGTCGGCTTTTATAATAACAAAGCTGCCGGGGCCATAAGCCACAGATGGAGCGGTGGTGTCGAACTTTTTCTCCTGAACAATATGAGCGGTGCCGCTTATGATAGTAATATACAGGTCGGAATTATGTACATGCGGCATGCCTTTATAACCGGGCGGGAAGATATAGCGTTCTGTAAAAAATCCTGGTTTTGTGCGTAACCCGGCGAGGTAAATGTTTTTTCTGCCGCTGGCCAGCAGGGTGTCTTTCACGGGTGGGAGTATCATTTTGGCGTTAACGTGTTCACCTGTTCCCGTCATTGGGGGATTTGCAAGGTTCTGTACCGGGTGATTGGTACAGGACAGCCATGGAACCAGTAGCATTGCCATGGCATAAAGGGCTGTCTTATTCATAGCAAACAATGTTTAGGTGACGAATAATTAAAAGAACTGATAAGTAAGTTACTACAATTTCAGCAATTACATCCTGGTTTGGGCTGTGCGGCCCAGGTGCGGGACCACCGGGGAGAAGTAGATAAAAAAGAGCCGATCCTTGCGAATCGGCTCGGTACCACGGACTGTAACCTCTAAGGTTGATGAACTAAACGATTGCTGATGACTACTGAACTGCGAACAACTTGCATGTATAATTGCTATACAAATAATGCTATAATTATAAGCCCGGCAAATAACAATGCCAGCACTCTTTTCTTTCTTTGATATACCAGGGCTTCCATCTCATTTCAATTTTTTAAAGCATGTACTGCTTTAGATTCCATTACAAATGTCAGCATAAGAAGGGTACCTTACAATACAACTTTGTGGTAGTTTTCACGCACTCATGGGAACGTTTATCAATGGAGGCAGCTGCTAACGGCTTGTAGCAGAAATGATGGTCTTAACAGGTAATTAAAAAAAATACATTACTTTTAAAAATTCCTTCTAACCCCGATGTGAATTAGCTATATGCGCATTATTCCATTTATTGTTACCGTAGTTGTTACCATAGGTTTACTTGTTACCTTAAGCATGCCTATAGGCAGCATTCCCCCATTGGGTAATTTCCTTAGCCCGCAAACCGGGTTTTGGCAGAACGCAGAGCCTGTTGAAACCCATCCCAACCTCGATCTTAATTTTTCGCAACTGAAAAACAAGGTGCAGGTGTACTTTGATGACAGAATGGTGCCGCATGTATTTGCGCAGAACGATGAGGATCTTTATTTCGTGGAAGGATATCTGCATGCAAAATACCGCCTTTGGCAAATGGAGTTTCAAACCCATGCCGCCGCTGGCCGCATATCGGAAATATTGGGGGCCGGTCCTAATAATGCCTATTTAAACTACGACCGTAATATGCGCCGGGTGGGTATGCAATTTGGCGCCCATCATTCGCTCGATAGCATGGAGGCCGATGCTACCACCAAAAGCATGCTCGATGCTTATACATTGGGGGTGAACGCCTACATAGATAATTTATCAGAAAACGAATTGCCGCTTGAATACCGGTTGCTGAACTATGTGCCCGAACACTGGAACAACTTTAAAACAGCGCTCTTCCTGAAATACATGAGCTATAGCCTTTCCGGTGCAGAAAACGATTTTGAATTAACCAATGTGCGCAATGTATTAAGCCGCGAAGATTTTGAGCTGCTGTACCCAGCCTTTCAGGATTCGCTGGACCCTATTATACCCAAAGGAGAAGTGTTTGCTGCGCCAGCTATACATCCGCAAATACCGCTTACATCAGACAGTATGTACTTTAAATGGAGCGCCTTTGCCGACATCAATGTAACGCCTGTTGATAAACCCGATAAAGACAACGGTAGTAACAACTGGGCCGTAAGCGGCGCCAAAACAAAAAGCGGCCGTCCCATTTTATGTAACGACCCCCACCTTGATTTAAACCTGCCTTCTCTTTGGTTCGAAATGCAATTGCATACGCCGCAAAACAATGTGTACGGGGTTAGTTTTCCCGGATCACCAATGATTGTAATTGGTTTTAACGATAGCTGTTCCTGGGGTGTTACCAATGCAGGCCGCGATGTGAAGGATTATTATAATGTAAAATTCAAAGATGAAACCCGGCAGCAATACCAGTTCAATGGCAGTTGGATGAGCAGCGAGCTGCACATAGACACTTTTAAAATAAAGGGTATCCAGCCTTTTTATGATACGGTTGTGTATACCATTTTCGGGCCGGTGCAGTACGATCAATCCTTCACCGGTAATAACCGCACTACACCCAATAACAATTATGCAGTAAAATGGAAAGCGCACGAAGGCGCCAATGAGCTAAAGACTTTTTACCTGCTTAACCGCATGAAAAATATTGGCGATTACCATGAGGCCATAAAATACTTTCATTGCCCCGGCCAGAACTTTGTGTTTGCCGACAAAAGCGGCGATATCGCCATCTGGCAGCAGGGCGAGTTTCCGGCCAAATGGCGGCGCCAGGGCGATTTCATAATGCCCGGTGTTGACTCCTCTTATTTGTGGCAGGGAACTATTGAGCAGCAGGAGAACCCACATATTGAAAACCCGGTTCGCGGTTTTGTAAGCAGCGCCAACCAAACGCCGGCAGATTCTGCTTATCCTTATTACCTGGGATGCGAGTATGGCATTTACCGAGGCATTATTATAAACCGGTACCTGCGGCAAATGGAAGGCATTACCATTGATGATATGAAAAAAATGCAGACCGATAATTTTAATGTGTTTGCAGAATCGGCACTGCCCCTGCTGATGGCGAATGTAGATGAGAGCTCCTTAAGCGTTGAAGAGAAAAAATACCTCGATATTTTACGTGGTTGGAATTTACGCGCCGATGCAGCTGAAAAAGCACCGGCTATTTTTCAACTGTGGTTCGATAACCTGGAAGCCGAAGTATGGGACGATGACCTGGAGGTAGCCAGCAAACCGGTTAAAATACCAGAAGAAGCCACGTTGGTGCACTGTCTTTCTATGTCGAACTTTAAATTTATCGACAACTTAAAAACCAATCAGGTTGAATCCATACAGGATGTGGTAACAGCCGCCTTTAAAAAAACAGTGCCGGTGGTATCAATGGCCGATCAAAAGGCCAACCTGAACTGGGGTAAATACAAAGATGCGGGCGTTAGGCATTTGCTGCGACTGGCTCCCTTGAGCCGTTTTCATTTAATGACCGGTGGCGGCGCCAATATGATCAATGCTACCAAACAATTTCATGGACCCAGCTGGCGCATGATTGTTGAGTTAACCGATAAAACAGAGGCCTGGGGCATTTATCCCGGCGGACAAAGCGGAAACCCCGGGAGCAAGTACTACGATAATTTTATTGATAAATGGTCTGAAGGAAAGTACGATAAATTATGGGTGATGGATGCGGGAGAAGCAAAAGACAAAAGGATCCTATTCACTATGAACTTTAATTAATGTACCAATGAAATTTGCAGCTTCTATATTACTGACAATCGTTGTAAGTTTTGCGGCCGGGTTGTATTTACCTTTCTGGAGTGTGGCGCTGGTTTCATTTGGCGTAGCCGCTTTTATATATCAAAAACCGGGCATGGCCTGGCTAACAGGCTTTGTAAGCATTTTAATTTTCTGGGGCTTGTTGGCCTTTATGATAGACACACAAAACGACAGCATACTCTCCTCACGCATGGCCAGCCTGTTTCCATTGGGTGGTTCTTCTGCCATGCTGATATTAATAACCGGTGTAGTAGGCGCCATCATTGGCGGCTTATCAGCTTTATCGGGAAGTTTTCTGCGTAAGTATATCGATGGCCGCGAGAAGCATTAAGCGTGTGTATGGATGATCTGTTAAACGAATTTGAAACGCCGCCACCGGCATCAATATTTAAGCGTTGGCTGGCCTCTTTTATCGACTACCTTATTTTCGCCGCCATAGCGAACGGGATCCTGCATTACCTGGGCGACCGGCCAATAATAAAATTCAATAATGAATATATAATGCTGTTGAATGAGCATATAAAAATTGTGGTGGTGGTTATTTCCTGGTTGTTGGTGTTTCCCGTTTATGAAACGGTAAACAAGGGGCACACTGTTGGTAAGAACATGTTCATGATAAAAGCCGTAAAACGCGATAAATCAAAAATAAGTTTCGGTAGAAGCCTGGTCAGGCATTTATTCGACTTCGTCGATTTTCTTCCGGTTGGCGGACTGGTTGGCCTGGCTACCGCCAATGGTAATAAGCAGGCGCAACGCGTGGGCGATCTGGTAGCTAAAACCATAGTGATTGAGTCGAGCTGGAACGGAAAATAACTGCCTTAACTGTTGTTAATGCCGTTTTAACTTAATTGCTTCCCCGCTAATCAACATTTGGCCTTATTTTCGCGTTCGTCGCGCTATGAGAATATTGACCTTACTCACCTTCTTTATTGTTGGCTTTACATCTGTGCAGGCTGCGCGCATCAGCGGCAAGGTTACTGACGAAAAAGGACAGGTGCTGGTGTATGCCTCCATACTGGTAAAAGGCACCACCCAGGGTACTACGGCCAATAAGGAAGGCGATTATTTTCTGCAACTCAACCCCGGTACATACACCATTGTAGCGCAATATGTGGGCTACAGCCGTCAGGAAAAAACGATCACCGTAGTTACAGACAATATTCCGCTCAATTTTCAACTCTCCATTCAACAACTCAATTTAAAAGAAGTAGTGGTACGGCCCGGTGGGGAAGACCCTGCCTATGACATCATTCGGAACGCCATAAAGAAAAGGCCCTATTACAAGGATCAGTTGAGCGCCTTTCAATGCGAAGTATATATCAAAGGACAACTGCAATTACGCGCTTATCCCAAAAAATTCCTGGGCGAACCGGTTGATTTTGAAGACGGCGATACCAGTCAGCGGAAAATGCTTTTTCTGTCAGAAACTGTTGCACGCTACTCAGTACAAAAACCGCGTAAAAGCAAAATAGAAGTGCTCAGTACCAAAGTAAGCGGCCGAAGCGATGAGTTTGGATTAAGCACTCCCCAGATCGTTTCATTTTATGAGAACAATATTCAGGTAGGCCGCAACCTGAACCCGCGTGGTTTTATTTCACCCATTGCCAGCAGTGCGCTTAATTTTTACCGCTATCAGTACGAAGGTAGTTTTACAGAAGATGGCCGCGAGATCAATCGCATTAAAGTAACGCCCAAACGGCGGTACGAACCGTTGTTCACCGGCTATATCAATATCACCGAAGGCGACTGGCGTATTCACAGTTTGCAATTGCGGCTTACCAAGGCCTCGCAAATGGAACTGATAGATTCACTGAATATTGAACAATTGTATGTGCCGCTGAATAAAGATGTGTGGGTGATAAAAACCCAGGTGTTTTACCCGGCTGTAAAGCTGTTGGGGTTTGATGCATTTGGCAGTTTTGTAAATGTGTATTCTCAATTTGATATTGAACCATCCTTTGAGCACAGGTTCTTTAACAATACCTACCTGAAGATCTATGAAGGCTCCAACAAAAAGCCGGCAGCCTTTTGGGATTCTATTCGCCCCTTGCCATTACAGGCCGATGAAATAGCCGATTATACCCGGAAAGACAGCCTAGAAAAAGCGCATAAAGATCCGCATTACCTCGATTCAATAGATCGCCGCAGAAACAAACTACACCTGTTTCCATTGGTGGCCACCGGGCAGCAATTCTACCGGGAAAAAAAGCGCGAGATCTATAGTGTGAACCCGTTGCTGGAAACGGTTGCCTACAATACCGTAGAAGGCTGGTTGGGCAGCTTTGGCGGCAGCTATACCAAATTGCTGGATACCATTCCCGGCTCACGCCATGCGTTTAGTATAGAGCCGGCTATTCGCTATGGGCTTAGCAATCATCACCTCAATGCATCGGGTACATTTAATTATACGTATGGTAAAAAGTATTTGTCTTCCTTCTCATTAAGCGGCGGCAAGTGGGTGTACCAGATCAACAATGCCAATCCCATCAGTCAGCTGAGTAATACCATTCGCAGCTATTTGTTCGAGCGTAATTACGCCAAGTTTTATGAAGCCTGGTATGCACGGTTCAACTTTTCAAAAGATGTGGGCAACGGCATCACTGTTTTTGGCGGCATGAAGTACGAAGACCGCATTCCGTTGGAGAATACTTCTTTTCATTCATTGGGCGACCGCAAAGGAATTGAGTTCACTCCCAATTTCCCTATTGAGATAATGGCCGAGAACTTTGAACGCCATCAGGCATTGATCGCTAATGCAGGTATAAGCTGGTTGCCCGGCGCCAAATACATTGAATACCCCAACAGGATCATGAACGTGGGTTCAAGCTACCCTTTGCTTACGCTCTCGTACTGGCAGGGCATTCCCAACTGGCTGAACAGTGATATCAATTATGCCAAATGGCGGTTTGATGTACAACAAAACGTGAACCTGAACCTGGGTGGTAATCTCCGGTATAAATGGGCCGTAGGCGGTTTTATACGCCGCGACAGCGTAGAAGTGATAGATTACACCCATTTTAATGGAAACCAGATCCTGGCCTCTGTGGAATACCTGAATGGCTTTCAGTTATTACCCTACTACAAGTACAGCAATAAGAACCGTTTGTACGCCGAAGGGCATATTGAACATCATTTCAATGGCTTGCTCACCAATAAGATCCCCCTTTTTCGCGCTATAAACTGGTACCTGGTAGCAGGCGCCAATATGTTATATGCCGATAGCGATAAAGAATACGTGGAAGTATTCGCCGGGTTTGAGAACATCCTCAAAATTGCCCGGCTCGACCTGGTTTGGGGCTTCGATAAAGACAAGGTATCTACGTTTGGCGTTCGGCTAGGGATCAGGGGTTTTGGAAAGCTTTAAAACAGTTCTATGTTTTTAGTTCTAAGTTGTTTAATTCCGAGACTCATAATAAAACTCATTCCTCGCGAACTATTAACTAAAGCCGCACAACTAAAAACCAAGAACTAAAAACTAAAAACAGGACTCAGCAGGACGGTTGACATAGGGTTGCCCGCTATTTTTG
>CBIMFG010000026.1:0-11730 GCA_966243125.1 uncultured Niastella sp. | reverse complement strand
AACTACAATGGCCAGCATCGCAAACCAGATGAAAACATTGCCGGTGCGCTGGTCTGCCTGGTATAAAGCGTTAAAATCACTGTCCATAAAAGAGTACTGGAAAGGCTGGCCGGGCACCATAGCATCCCACTGTTTTTTTACCTGCGCCACCAGGTTCAGGGTACCATGTTCTATTTGTTGTAACAGGTCTGGCTTTCCATCGGGACGGTGAATGTCTACAAAGCGTGTTGCCTGATCTATAAATGTTTCATCGCGGTTAAGCTTTAGTTTTTCCCAGGAATCAACAAAACTTAAAATAGCGCTGCAATGCGATCCGGTTTGAATGTCGAAATCACCGGCATCGAACCAGCCGCCTACTGCCAGTCCCGGTATGCGTTCAAATGGTTTGTATTTGGTATCGGTAACAGGCCCCATTTTGTATCCATCAAAATGCTGATGGTTTACCGGCGCCTGTAATGCATCGTCTAAAAACGGCACTCCATGCCATACTCTATACGCTTCATTTACCTCCATGTGGTCCATTTGCACCGGGAACCACACATCCAAAGTAGGATGCCAGCTATCTTTATATATGTCCTCTTCTATTGAAAATACATTTGTTTTATGATCGCCATATTGAATGTAATAAAGACCCGGTGTTTTTACTGCACTGAAATCGAACTGCACATAATTATAGCGCAGGTATTTGCCCCACGGTTTTATGTCGCCTTTTAATTTTTCAACCGGCGCACCATTGGGCGATACCTGAAAAAGAGCGGCTGACGGTAATGGCGCATCGTTTTTATCGAGTTCAATAACAGCTACCTTGTTTTGTGCGGGCCGGTAACCTACCTGCGAAAAAGCGATCATGGGCGCGCGCTTCCAGTTGGGGATGGCATTGGGCTCCAGAGACCAGGTAAGCACTTTACCGGTTTTACCTGCGGGCAACAGGCTGCGCACAATGAACCAGCCGTTCTGCGCCAGGTTACGGCCATCGAAAAGCAGTAAGCCGGCGTCTGACTGGATCTTTACCATCCGCTCGGGATCTTCCGGGGCCAGTACAATGGTTTTACCGGTGGCCAGGGGTTGCGGCACTATAAATTCGCCGCGGCCCCTGTCGTCGAACGTGGTGTGATTGGCAAACTGCTGGATCTTTTGGTCAATGCTTTTGATATTGGTTGTACCGGCAGGATACAAGGGGAAATTGCCTGCTTTGTCATCAACCAGGTAACTTTTTTCAAAATATGCGGTTGGTAAAAATTCCAGGTTGAACCCTGCGCTTCCTTCCAGTTTGGCAGGAACCGGTTTATCGAGGTACACACTGATCTCTACCCCATTGTCTTTAGGCATTACCGTTATCCTGGAGGTAAAACCAAACTCATCATACCGCAAGGCCACTTCTATGGTTTGCTTTTGCCTGTCTACCTTTCTGTCGATCATAGCGGGCACCAGGTCCCATTGTTCGGGTGTATGTTGCAACCGTACGGCGCCGCCGGTAACCGTTCTTACGCCATGCTGGATCAATTCTATTCCGGCTGTTTTTTCGTCGAAGAACATGCCGTTGTATTGGTTGTTGAATACCATTACGTTTACACCGCGGGTTTCAAAATAGGCTGAATCGTTCAATTGCAGCTTTTGTGCAACCGCAATGGTTGAAACCAGACTCAATAAAAATGTGGAAAAGGTTTTCATATTAGTATAAGTTATTTCATCGATGATCAAAATAGGAACTGTCAACGGGTTTGAACAGGAGCCGGGAAAACATATACAGTCCGTTTTTCCAAACCTTGAAATCATGCACACCCGGTTCTATATAATAAATGTGCGGAACGTTGTGCTCATACAGGTAATCGTGGGTGCGTTTGCTGAAGCTGATCAACCGGTCGTTATCACCGCAGGAGATCCATAACAGCTTCAATTGTTTTTTTGCGGCTTCGGGATCGGGCACCAGTTCTTCCGGTTTTTTTGTATTGGGGGCGGACGAGAAACCACCCACCCAGGCAAACTTGTTCAAATTGCCCAGGCCGAAATTCAGCGATTGTCCGCCACCCATAGACAAACCGGCAATGGCGCGGTGGTCCCTGTCGGTTAGTACCGGGTATTTCTTTTCAATGAATGGGATCAGGTCGTTCAGCAGGTCTTTTTCAAAATCAGCAAAGGCCTGCACCTTATCGGGCGCCATAATGTTGCCCGTGGCGCGGTCGTCTTTCATGGCCCTGCCATTGGGCATTACCACTATCATGGGTTCAATGTCATGCGCGGCATACAGGTTATCGAGGATCACCTGCGGTTTTCCGCCATTCAGCCATTCTTTTTCATCGCCGCCGATCCCATGCAACAGGTACAGGACCGGATATTTTTTCTTTTTTGAAAAACCCGGTGGTGTATAAATAAGCGCCTTACGGGTAACGCCCACCGATTTAGAGGCATAATGAATGGTATCGATCGTTCCATGCGGAATACCGGCCTGCAACGAATCGAAACCCATGGGCGCCTGTTTCACCAGCTCCTGTGATTGTACAGGCGCTGCAACAAGCATTAGGATGGTTATGGCAAACAATACGTGTTTCATATATGTTGTTATTTCAGTTGAGATAGGTTGTAGTTTATAATTTTATAGCTACTTTTTTTCCTGCATAGGTCACTTCTGCATTTTTGTTTCCCGGGGCGCCCACCAATACAATATTGAACTTCCTGTTATCGAGCATTCCGGGATATGAGCCGTTCCTGTTGCCGATGGTCAATGTTCTTTTTTTATCGTTCCAGGTAAATGTAATGGTGGCAAACATTCCCTTTTCATAATTATAATTGTCGTTCTCATCTTCATACAACACAAATTGTCCGTTGCTGCCAGGATAAATATTGAGCTGCAGATTATCCCATTTTTTTTCTTCAGCATATTGTACTGCAGGGCCAACCGGCAGCACACTGCCTGCTTTTACATACACCGGTATCAGATCGATGGGTGTTTCTTTTGTTACTTTCCTTCCACCGCTCATCTTTTCACCGGTCCAGAAATCATACCAATCGGTATTGGCAGGCAAATAGGTTTCCTTCGTTTTAACAGTGCTGAAATCTTCTACCTGCATGGTATCCCGGCCTTCAAGTGCAGGCTTTACATACATGGGTTTTGTAACCGCACTTACCAGCAGCGACCTGCCAAACATAAACTGGTCATTCAGATCGAGCGCATTGCTGTCCTTTGCAAAATCCATTACCAGGGCGCGCATCATACTGGAATGATTGGCTGTTACTTCATGCGAAGTGGAATAGATATAAGGCAGTAAGCTGTACCGCAACCTGATGAATTTGTCGATGGCATCATACGCCCGGTCGCCCTTTTGGCCAAACTGGTATATTTCGCGGGGCGCATCAGCGCCATGCGAACGCATCATGGGACAGAATGCACCAAATTCAAGCCACCGTACATATAGCTCCCTGTATTCCGGATCATCCAGTTTTTTGCGAAACCGGGAGAGAAAAAAACCACCGATATCACTGTTCCAATAAGGAATGCCACACAGCGAAAAATTCAGTCCTGCAGTGATCTGGTTCCTCAATGCATTCCACGAAGCTGTTACATCGCCCGACCAGGTATTGGCGCCATACCGCTGCTGCCCTGCAAATGCCGACCGGGTAAGTATGAATACTCTTTTACCGGAAGTTTCTGCGCGTTGATGCTGGTATACACCGCCCACCGTCATTAATGGAAAGGCATTGCGCACTTTACGGAATGAACCGAGATAGGTTTTATTGTTGAAGTCGGAAGTTTTAAATTGAAGGTGATCAGGCTCCGATGAATCCATCCACCAGCCATCGATGCCAATAGAAAAGAGTCCGTCATTGATGTACTTCCAAAAAATATCGCGTGCTGCGGGGTTATAGGCATCATACACCCTTACGCCGGAAGGATAGTCGAGGTTGGGCGGCCATTTTTCGGAACCGGATTCAGGCCAGGTCTTAAAATTCATCAATGCTTCTATTTTCTCCAGGTCGTGGTATTGTTTTGTTTGCGGGCCAAAAGAATTCCAGATAGAAATGATCAGATGTGCGTTCATGTTATGCACTTCATTCACCATCTTTTTGGGATTGTAAAATTCAGGATTGAGGAAGTCCATAGCATTCCATAAATAGTTGTTACCCCAATACTGCCAATCCTGGATAATGCCGTCCAACGGAACGCCCAGTTCGCGGTATTTCTTTACTACCCCCACCAACTCGTCCTGGCTTTTGTACCGTTCTTTGCTTTGCCAGAAACCATAGGTCCACAGGGGAAGCATGGGCGCCTGCCCCGTGAGGCCGCGCATTTGCGCAATCACGCCATCGGCATTGCCGCCGTACATAAAATAATAATCGATGCCATCGCCTACATCAGATCTGAAAGAAGTGCTGTCGGCATTATCAACAAACTGCGTGGGTGAATAATTGTCCCAGAATACCCCATACCCTTTTACCGACTGAAAAAATGGAATATAATCATCTGTATTTCCCTGTACCATCCGCAGTTTGAGGTTACGCTGCATCATTTTACCGCTCTGTTGCTGACCTAATCCATAGATCGCTTCCCGGGGGTTGAGCACAAAGGATTGAAGTATGCTGTAGGTGCTGTTACCCGCATCATCATATGGAATGAATTGCGCACCGTTCTCATTTTCTTTTAAAAGCGGTTCGCCTGTTTTTGTGTAATAGCTAACAGCACCGCTTTTCAGGTTTACCTGCACCTGTATTTTTTCGCTGGTAAGATTTAACTGGTCACCCTTTTTTGCCACCTTCAGTACCGTTTGCTGCGGTTTGTTGATCACGCAAAGGCTTTCTTTAGTAAAGGTTTTATTAACCGGTGTTTTTATTATTCTTACGGTGGCGGCGTTGTAGAATTGAATTTCAACACTGCCATTCGGGATGGACGTTTTTATACCTTCAGTTGTTTGCTGCCAGGTTTGTGCTTTACTAACCATTTCAACTGCCAAAACCAGGAAGAACAACACATACATTCGTTTCATAACTTTTAACCTTTTATTTCTTATCAAATCGCCACCAGTCAAAATTGAACAGATCGCCTTCACCGCCTTTAAAAATGAAATACACATCATGTACGCCGCCGGTCTTTATTACGTTAGCCTTTTGTGTTCCCCAACGGTCCCATCCTCCTGTGCCTGTAATAGTACAGGTACCCAGCAATTTCCCGGTAAGGCTGTCGAGCCGGATGTCAATACTGGCGCCTGGCGCAAGGGCTGACGTAGCTGCGGTGAATGACCCGGCGCCTTTGCCAAAATCAACCTGGCGCACCTTTATATAATCACCGTTATTTATATGGGTCACATACACGCCTGTTGCAGTATTGGTTTCCGTTTCTATTCCCTGTTCCCAGGCAATGGTTTCCGCTTCCTGGCGAACAAACGGATTTAAATTACCAACCGCCTTTACTCCTTCCGGCGTATTGTTTATCCTCGGAATGGAACCATCTTTATTATAAGTAAATTCATCAACACAAACTGATCTGGTAAAACCGCCACCACCCGGCAGGGCGCCGTTGTGGTAAAATAAATAGGATCGTCCTTTGTAATCGATCAGCCCGGGATGGTTGGTAAATGCGCCGCCTTTTTTTATGATGGGCATAATGGTATCGCGATAGGTCCAGGGCCCGGTTGCGCTGTTGCTGGTTGAATAAGCCAGATGTTCAGGCACACCGCCTGCGGGGTATAATAAATAATATAAATTTTTGCGTTTGTATAACCACGGTCCTTCTTCATAAGCGGAAGGCCTTTTATCTGCATCCTTATAACGTACATGAAAACCTTCTTTGGTCAATGGTACCGTTACCACTTCGCCGGAATAGGAGATCATGTCTTCATTGAGCTTTACATACTTCAGGTACGGGTTGCCCCAATACAAATACGCCTGTCCATCTTCATCAATAAAAACAGTAGGGTCAATATCGCCGTTGCCGCTGTGCACCAGCGGTTTTCCCAGCGGATCGTTAAACGGCCCCACTGCACTGGCGCCTACAGCCACGCCAATCGCCATTCCTTTTCCATTGCCCTGGTTAACCGGTACATACCAGTAAAATTTACCATTGCGATAAATGCATTGTCCGGCCCAGGCGTCTTTTGAAGCCCAGCCAAATGTTTTTAGCGACAGCGGTGTACCCCGGTGCGTCCAGTTCACCATGTCTGTAGAAGAAAAACATCGCCAGTCTTTCATGGTGAACCAGGTTGAACTGTCTTCATCGTGCCCCGTGTACAGGTAAACGGTATCGTTATGCACCAACGGCGCGGGATCGGCGGTATAAATGGTTTGAATGATGGGGTTCTGGGCGCATACTGTAAAATAGGCCGCTACTAAACAAGCAAAGGTGGTTATACTTTTCTTACACATGGTTGCATTCTTATTAATCCTGTTTATATCCAAGTAATGAAAGCATGGTTACTGCATAGCGCCTGCCCAGCTCGCGATACCCTTCCGCATTGAAGTGCAGGTTATCGGCCGCATCTGTACAGCCACTGGAAGAAATTACATGCGCATTGGGAATGGTTTGCGGCAGCTTGTCGATGATTTTATTCATACTGGCGCAAACACCACCCTGATCGGCATGCACCACTTCGCCTGCCAGCAAGGGCACTGCGCGGGCATTGAGATGCAGGTCTTTTATAAGGTTATCATATACCTTTTTTACTTTTTGCGGCCACAAGGTATCATTGGTATTCGACTCGCCCTGGTGCAGCAGTATGCCTTTGATCACGCCATCGTGCTGCGCCTGCTTTGCCAGCTCCACCAGCCGGCCGTAAGGATTTCCGTTATACTCATTGATCATCCCGGTCATCCAGTTGGGTGCGGTGGAAACATAGGATTGATAGCCGTCCTTATCGAATAACTCAATTTTACAACCGCCTACAGACACATTGATAATGCCAACGCGCATTTTTTCAGGCAGTTTAGCAACCAATGTTCTTCCAAAATAATCACCGGGGGTCAATCCGGTTTTGCACCGGCTTAGTGGCGGCACAGCCGGGTACCAATTCCCTTTTGTTCGGCCCAGGTTGGCACAGTCAACGGCTTCCAGCACCTGAAACCGGTTGTTGACAGTGGTATCCTGCGCTTCAAACTTTGCATTGCCTTCCATGTTCGACTGTCCAAAGCACAGGAAGATGTAAAAGTTTTTATCCTGTGAAAAACAGGGTGCCATGAAAAGGAGTAGTGCGAATGTGGCAAGCAAACCGTGTTTTATTTTCATCTTGTTTTATTATTAGTATTCTCGTTATTGAATCGTGACCTTCAACACCTTCAGGTCTTTTTCTGCAGAACTGTTTCCATACAGTATTTCGTATTCGCCTTTTGCCACTGTCATCTTTCCAAAGTTGGTATCATAAAACTCAAATGCAGCGGGCGGCAAGCTGATGACCGCCGTGGTGGTTTTTCCGGCGGCAATGTCCATTCTTTTAAATCCTCGTAAGGTTTTCAGCGGCCCATCGGTGTAACCTGTTTTGCGTATGTACACCTGTACAATTTCGGTACCATTGCGTTTGCCCGTATTGATTACAGGTATAGTAAGTTCCACACTTTCGTTGTTGTTGAAAGCTGTTTTACTGAGCTGTGCGTTGCCCAGGGTAAAAGTGGTATAACTTAACCCAAACCCAAAGGGGAAAAGCGGGTCCTGCATGTAGCGGTAAGTTCTGCCCTTCATGGAGTACTCTTCAAAACCGGCCAGTTGGGTGGTATCCTTGTAAAAAGTAACGGGCAGTTTACCGGAGGGGTTGTAATCGCCAAACAGCACATCGGCAATTGCCTGACCACCCGATTCGCCGCCATACCAGGCCTGCAAAATGGCATCGCAGCTGGCGGTTTCAGGCACCATACCTATGGCCGAGCCGGAGCAGTTTACAAAGATCACTTTTTTGCCTGCCGCTTTCAACGCTTTTAAACAATTGCGTTGTACTTCGGGCAATTGAATGTCGGTTCTGTCGCCGCCTTTGAATCCGGGGTAGGATACCGGCATTTCCTCACCTTCGAGCAAGGTAGACAGGCCGCCTGCAAAGATTACGAGATCAATTCCCTTCAGTTTATTGATGAGGCCGCTGTAATCGATATCTACTTCCCGGCCAAAATCAAATTCAATATTTGCCTGCCAGTTGTTTAACTGGGCGAAGCGGATGGCTATCTTGTATTTTTTACCGCGCTCTACTTTATACGGTACCCTTGAAAGCAGGGTACGCCAGTTATTGGTTCTTCTTATCAATGAATCGTTCACATATAACTGCAGGGAACCGGTAGCGCCGCATTTAAAAACTATTTCTTCGGTTGCACCGGCAACAAACTCCGTTTCATATTGCGCTGAAAAATTTTCCAGTTGAACGCCGGAGGCAAATTCGTGCTGGCCGGCGGTGGTCAATTTAAGCGGATTGGTTATTTGTTCTGTGATCACCGGGGCGCCCTGTTGTTCGCGGTTGTTCCAGTACGTGGCTGTAAAGCCTTTTTTACCATTAATAGAACTTTGCGAAAAATAGCTTTGTGTTACTTTGTTTTCAACCAGGTCACAGGCTTTATCATACAACACGCTGTTGGCCGGCAGTTTACTTCGAATGCCATTCAGGATATTGATCGTTCTTACCGGTTTACCGTTATAATTGCCCCACAGCATGGGATCATTATCAGCATTGGGGCCTATAACGGCTATTCTTTTTGTGGACCTTTTTACAGGCAGGATGTTTTTGTTGTTTTGCAGTAACGTCATGGATTCACGCGCCATATCGAGGGCCAGTTTTCTATGTGCTTCATTATTTACGACCGACATAGGAATGTTGGCCCAGGGAACCAATGCATCGTCGTCCATATCGCCCAGGTCGAAGCGGCCGGTTAATACCCGCACCAGGTGTTTATCAATTTCTTTTTCGGTGATCAATCCTTTTGCAACGGCTTCGGGCAGGCTTTTGAATGCATAGCCTTCCCATACACATTCCACATCGGTGCCAGCCAGCGCTCCTTTTGCGGATGCATGCACCGCATCGGACGACACTTTATGACTGGTATAAAAATCGGTGATGGCGCCACAGTCGGAAACCACCACATATTTAAAACCCCAGTTGTCGCGCAGGATGGTTTGCAACAACCGGTTGTTACCGCAACAAGGCTCATCATCCAATCGCTGATAGGCACACATTACCTGGCGCACATCGGCTTCCGTTACCAATGATTTGAAGGCAGGTAAATAAGTTTCATACAAATCGCGCGGGTTTACCTGGTACAGGTTCAGGGTATGCCTGCTCCATTCAGGCCCTGAATGCACGGCATAGTGCTTGGCGCAGGCCAGCAACTTCCGGTACTTTGCATCGGCTGGTCCCTGCAGCCCTTTCACCACGGCTACCCCCATACGGGAAGTAAGGTAGGGATCTTCGCCATAGGTTTCCTGGCCACGGCCCCAGCGGGGATCGCGGAATATATTTACGTTGGGTGTCCACACAGATAAACTGAGAAAGCGCCGGTTTTCTTTTCCATGGCGAATGGCATCATGGTATTTGGCACGCACTTCGTCTGATGTGGCATCAAAGATGCGGTACACCAGCGAATCATCGAATGAAGCGGCCATGCCAACCGGTTCGGGAAAAACGGTTACATTATCATTATTGGCCAGGCCATGCAATGCCTCGCTCCACCAGTTGAATTTTTTGATGCCCAGCCGCGGTATGGCCGGTGACTGATCAAATAACAACGATGCTTTTTCTTCCAGTGTTAACCGGGCGGTGAGGTCTTTGGCCCTTTCTTCCGAACTGAGGCTGGGATCTTTATAAGGCAGCTGTTGGGCTACACTGAAGGTTGAAAAAAGCAATGCGGCCCCTATGGCAGCTTTTGTTTTGGTTATTGTGTACAATTTCATTTTATATCATTGAGCGATCAATGTAACGGTTGCACCGGCCCTGGTTGGAATATCATACAGCCAGGTTTCTTTCAATACCGGCGCATTTACAGTTGCCCGTGGCGACAATAAAGGCTCAGGCGTTTGTTCTGTTTCAAAAAAAGGATTTTGGTTTTGTCCGGCAGCTTTTGCGGGTTTACTACCATTGCTGTGTTGCAGCGGATTGGGCGACCGCAAACGAAGGTTGCCGCCTATTGCAGACCTGATCACCACTTTTACCAGCTTTGCATTTTTCCATTCCAGGTGCAAAATTTCAAAACCGCCTTTTGCGCGTAATCCTTTCACGCTGCCAGCCGGCCATACATCAGGCAATGCGGGCAGCAAATGCACCGCCCCATCGGCGCTTTGCAGCAGCATTTCGGTAATACCCGAAGTGCAGCCAAAGTTACCATCTATCTGAAAAGGCGGATGCGCATCGAACAGGTTGTTATACGTGCCACCGCCTTCCTTATTAACGCCTAATGGCGTTAGCTGATTTTGGATCAATGTATAGGCATGATTACCATCCAGCATTCTTGCCCACCAGTTTATTTTCCAACCCATGCTCCACCCGGTTGATACATCGCCGCGTTGCAACAACGTATTTTTAGCCGCACTGTATAAGGCAGGGGTACGATAAGGGGAGATCTGACTGGAAGGGAACAAACCATACAAATGAGAAATGTGGCGATGGTGATCGTTGGGATCATCGATGTCTTCGAGCCATTCCTGCAATTGCCCGTATTGCCCTATATGCATTGGGGATAAACGGCTGCGCATGCGCTTCAGGGTATCGGCAAAGGCCGCATCCTTTTGTAAGATCGCCGCCGCCCTGATAGTGGTGCTGAAAATGTCGAACACGATCTGGTTATCCATGGTAGTGCCAGCATCGAATGAAGAGCCGCCATGTGCGGCTGGTGCATTCTCAGGCGAGGTACCGGGGTTCACCACCAGCCAGTGATATGTTGGATGCGCTACTAAATAATCTACATAAAAAGTAGCCGCGCCTTTCAGGATGGGATAGATGGACGCCAGAAAGTTTTTATCACCGCTGTACTGGTAATGCTCCCACAAATGCAGGCTGCACCAGGCGCCGCCTGCGCTCCAGATACCCCAGAAGATGGCATCCACGGGGCCGGTTATTCGCCAGATGTCTGTATTGTGATGCGCCATCCATCCGCGCGCGCCATACATTACCCGGGCCGTCTCCCGCCCTGTTTCCGACATGTCTTTTACCATTTGTAAAAAAGGCGCATGCAATTCGGCCAGGTTGGTTTTCTCAGCCGGCCAGTAATTCATTTGCGCATTGATGTTAATGGTGTATTTACTGTCCCAGGGCGGCTGCATTTTGTTGTTCCAGATGCCCTGCAGGTTGGCGGGCTGGCCGCCTGGCTGCGAAGAAGAGATCAGCAAATAACGGCCGTACTGGTAATACAGGGTTACCAACTGGGGATCATTGGCCGTACGGAAATTTTTCAGTCTTTCATTCGTGGGTAAGCTGGCGGCTTCCGTTGTACCCAGGTCCAGTGCAACGCGGTTGAAATATTTCTGATACCCGGCAACATGCGAATCAAGTATGGCAGCATAGGATTTACCATATGCCTTGTTCAAATAATCTGCAGCCCGTTTATTTTCATCGCCACTAACATCTTTATAGTTGTTGAAGTTGGTAGCGATGGAAACATACATGGTAACAGCATCGGCGTTTGTAACGGTAACCGATGTATCATTTGATGCCAATACACCGCTTTCTGTTTTTAACCGGGCAATCGTTTTAAACTTCACTCCGCCGGCAACACCCTCGTGGCCAGTGGTTGTTCCGGCAATGGTTAACTCCTTACCAGCTGTTGTTTTAATAACGGCAT
>CBIMFG010000025.1:0-11744 GCA_966243125.1 uncultured Niastella sp. | reverse complement strand
AGATACGATGCGCATGGCGATCGTTTGCCGCGGCCTGAGCCGTTGATGACGATCGCCCAGAATGAATAACGCACCTATGCCGGTATCACCGGCCCTTAAGCCAATGCCTGCGATCTGCTTGATACCTTTGTCAAAAAGATCACGGATATAATCAGGGACCTTTTTCCGGCGGATCAATTCCTCTATGTTGTATAATTGTACATTTCTTTCTGATTGCACCTGTTTATAAAATCCATCATCTACGGGATAAGTTGCTGATGTAACGGGTGAAGCGGTCTGGAACCGGTCTGTCTCGGATAAGAGCAGAAAGATCGAATGTGTTTGTTGCTCGTGATCAGTTACACAAATAACGATGTCCCCTATAAAGAACAGACGTCTGAGCTGGTCCTTGAGTACATCTGCAAGGTCAGTCCTGTTGCTGACTTTCGACAATGCATTACCGAGTGCGATCAGGATATTTCGTTCTTCCTCAATAAGTTTCGTTTCCTCGTCTGCCATGTGTAGCCGTATG
This sequence comes from uncultured Niastella sp., assembly GCA_966243125.1. Lineage (GTDB taxonomy): Bacteria > Bacteroidota > Bacteroidia > Chitinophagales > Chitinophagaceae > Niastella. The sequence continues at coordinate 11,233 of CBIMFG010000025.1, read as the reverse complement.
GCCATCGACAGTTGACTGGCAAAAATGGCGAATGAAGGCAGGGCCTGTGCTGAGAATGTATCTGGCCGGCTGCCATGCAACGTGAGGACGCCTATGGGCGCCTTCTTGTGAAGAAGGGGTAAGTGCAGCTGCTGTTGGTAAGTGGTAAAAAAGTGAAGCGGAGCGTCTTCTTTATACAACCTGTCCCGGGTTCCCGGAGCCTTCATTATAACAGGCTGGGTAAGGGCGGCTAATGCTGCCGCCTCCGTATCGGAAAACAAGAGACCTCCTAACGGGAGATGGTGATAATTTGTTCGTTTGAAATGGCCTTGCCTTGTCAACAAAAACAGTTCCCTGATGCGCACTGCTTCCTGATCGTAAATGATCAGGCTTACCGCATCAGCTAGTTGGGCTGTTAATAATTGCCGGACTGTTTTCCTGAAAAGGGATTCAATATTGGCGGTATTGTCGGCGGATTGGTTTATAACCGTTAATAAATGTAAACACAAAGCCTGAGCATAATTTCCACCGGTAGTTTCAAAATTCCTTGTGTGCGGCATAAAAGGGTTTTTCCAAGTGCTTCTACAGCGCAAATAAAATGATAATTCTTTAAAGAGTTGTTAACAAATGAAGGGTGTTCGAGACAGTAACGATAAAAAGTAAGTGGTTGGATTTTTTACTTTATATAGTAAGTAATTACGACCGGGTTTTTTTTCAACTGTTTGTTTTACATATGTTTAGTATTGGCGGCACTGTTTTGGCATACACCGGCGTACAAAATTTTTTATAATGAAAATGAAAAGCAGTAGACTGCTAATGCTCGGCATTCTTATCGTAGGTATGGGAATATTCTCCTGTAAAAAAAGTGATTCCGGAACAGTACCCCCGCAAACTTTTGTATTGGTACATGGAGCCTGGCAGGCGCCCTACGTTTGGGATAGCGTAAAGGCATCATTGATAAAAGCAGGTCAGAACGTTGTTGTTGTACAATTACCGGGTCATGGCGCCGACCAAACCAACCCGGGCGTAATAACGATGGACAGTTACCGGGACCAGATCGTTTCAGCTATCAACAATGTAAACGGAAAAGTTATACTGGTGGGCCACAGCCTGGCGGGATTTGCCATAACAGCAGCGGAGGAGCAAATACCCAACCGCATAGATAAGTTAGTATTCGTGGCTGGTTATATTCCTGCTGAGGGACAATATCCACTCGCGCTGGCGATGTCAGACAATCAAACACATGTCTTCCCTCCTGCGTTGATTATTGATTCGACCCATGGTTTGCTGGATTTTGTGCCGGATAGTATAGCGCCCATCTTTTGCGGCGATGCATCACCCGCCACTAAGGCAAAGGTAGTAGCTAATTTCAGACCAGATCCGGTTATACCTTTTACTCAAACAGTTGCAATAACAACGGCTAATTTCGGGAATGCCGATAAGTACTATATCCATACGTTGCAGGATCAGGTCATCGGTATCAATCTGCAAAGGCGGATGGTGCAGACTGCAGGCATTACAAAGGTATATTCGCTCAATACGAGCCATAGTCCTTTTTTATCAAAACCTGACTCGGTAACGGCAACCTTATTGACTATTGCGGGTATTAAACATTAGATACCTGTCTATGCACAGTTTAACTACGGTCTGAACAGTACACTGATTGGGCCGTAGTTATAATAAACTAACTACTTTTGTTATCTATGGATCAAACGCCCAATGACCTGAATCGTATCATAGCTGGGATCAGTGACAAACGCGAATTGCAGCAATTGATTGATGATATTAAAAAAGCGGCGCCTGAGCTGGTGCAGGGGATTTCCATGCAGTTGACTGTTGCTATGGCCAAAATAATTGCCGCCGAGCAGATAGCTGAAAAAGAAAGGGAGCAGGCTATGTTGCTTTCAATAAGCAATGGTATTGCTGCAACCCGTGATAAGAATCACCTGTTAGAAGTACTGCACAGCAAGCTGCAAACTATATTTTCCTTTTCCCATACGGTGATCTGCATACTAAACGACGATAAAAAAACAGTAAGGACTTTTATATTAGACCCTCATTCTCCAAACCAGCAACATCCGGATTATCCAAGGCTCGCGGAAGATATCTTCCCTATCAGCGACAGCTTGCTGAATGTAGCCTTACATGCAGATACGCCGGTGTTGCTTGAGGCAGAAATGCTGATCAGAGAAAAAAAGGGGTCTTTGTGTGTGCAGATAAATTATGATTGTGGTATCAGGGAGTTTCTGTTCATATCTCTCCGTAATGGAGAAGACCGGATTGGTTTTTTGATGATGTGTTCAATGGTTGCCAACGAGATCGATCGTCAAAAGCTGGATCTTATTCAGGGTATAGCAGCACAGCTGTCTGTGGCCGTAGCCAATATTCTGGCTAATGAGGAGTTGGAAAAAAGAATGCGGGCGATCAATACGTATAAGCAGCAACTGGAGAAAGAGAAATTGTATCTGCAGGAAGAGATCAATGAAGTATATAATTATCAGGAAATAATTGGTGCCAGCCCTGCCTTACAGCAAGTGTTCCAGCGGGTATCACAGGTGGCGAAGGCCGACAGCTCCGTGCTTATACTGGGTGAAACGGGAACAGGTAAAGAATTGTTGGCCCGGGCTATTCATAACCAATCGTACCGTAAGGATCAGTTGATGGTAAAGGTAAATTGCGCCGCTTTGTCGCCCAATCTTATAGAGAGCGAGCTGTTTGGTCATGAGCGGGGTAGTTTCACCGGAGCTACTGATCGCCGGATCGGTAAATTTGAATTGGCTGCCGGTGGCACTTTATTTCTGGATGAGATTGGCGAAATGCCGTTGGATCTTCAGGTTAAATTATTGCGGGTGCTGCAGGAGAAGGAGATTGAGCGGGTGGGCGGTAAGGCCGTGATCCGTACCGACGTGCGTATCATCTCCGCTACAAACCGTAACCTCTGGCAGGAAGTGCAAGCCGGCAGGTTTCGCAGCGACCTGTATTATCGCCTGAATGTTTTTCCGATCACCATACCACCTTTGCGCGAACGCCGGGAAGATATACCGGTGTTGGTTGATCATTTTGTTGCGAAGTATAGCCGGAAGACAGGGAAAAAGATAAGCGGTGTTTCAACAGAGGTGTTATCCGCACTAAAGACTTATTCATGGCCGGGAAACATCCGCGAGTTGGAGCATTTGATTGAGCGCTTCGTAATACTTACCCAGGATACATTTATTCAACAGGTGGATATACCGGCGCCTAATGTGGCAGAGTATTCAGAACCTCACCCTGTTGCCCCGCCTGAAGACACGCACGTGAGAACCATTGATGAGATCGAAAGAGAGCATATCGTGTTCGTGTTAAAAAAATGCCATGGTAAAGTTTCAGGCGCCGGTGGTGCGGCAGAATTATTACAAATTCCCTCCACAACCCTCAACTCCAAAATGAAACGGTTGAATATTCAACGCAAAGACTTTGAATAAGGCTTTACTTTCTGCATGTAATGCACACACTTACAACTTCATCCATAATGAACCATAATAATCCTACGCCTGCAATATCCTTACTTACTAATGTGGGTAAACTGGCAGACCTTGATGATTCTGCTATTGAAACAATGTTGAATAACAGTAAAGAGATCGAAATTTCAAGGGGAAACATCATAAATAGTGAGGGAAACCTGTCAAGGTATCTCTATTTCATCATCTCTGGTAAGGCAAGGTTATGCTATGTAGACCATACTGGAAAAAACATCAACTGGTCATTCCATTTTAATGATATACACAGCACACTCATGAATCTTTTTATTATTGATTATAAGAGTTTTTTTATTAAGGCATCCGGGAAGATGCACATTGAAGCCATTACAGATATCAGGTTAATAAGGCTGGGAAAGAGCGGACTGTGGGATAAAAATGATGGAAGACCGGTAATGGAGAAATGTTTGCAAAAACTCCATGAACTTTCTTTTGTTGCTACCTATGAACGTATGGTAAACCTGGTTACGCAATCGGCCAGAGAACGGTACAATCACCTGTTGCAGAACGAACCTCATTTGCTGCAGATCTTCGCTGACAAATATCTTGCATCGTATATTGGAATTGAACCCCCGTCGCTGAGCCGCATCAGAAAAAATTTAAAATCTTATCCATCGCCGCATGATCAATACAATTACACTTGAATCACCGGATATGGAAATAAATTTAAAGTAATAAACCTGCAAATCATTCCTATGCAGGTTTATTACTTTTTTTCATTTTATTGAATCCTTACGGACGATACCCGGTCATTGGCATTCGGGGTTAGTGAAGTAAAGTTGGGTGTATCAGCAGTTAAAGTCCAGCTCTGGCCTGAGAAGTTATCATCGTTGTACATAATTACGGTTCTTCCTGCCGGAATGCGTACCGATGATGCCCAGTCGTTAGGCACACTCAATGCTGCCAGTTGCGACAGTGTGTAGTTACCTACCGGTAATGCCTGGCTGGCGGCGCCGCCATAGTTGGTATTCTGATAAAAGGTTACGCCGGTGCTGCCCACTGTAAATGGGGTAGGGCAAACGGTAGTATAGGGAATTTGGCCCTTAAACATTTTACCGCCGTCGCCGGTTTCCCGCAGGTAAAAGTCAGATGATACATGCACGCCATCTGCATCCAGCGTAAGAAAGTATTTTCCGGCTGGTATCATGGAGGCATCTTCGGCACATTTAAAAATAGAGGTGGCTTCATTCAGCTCGTCAAACATAGCAATGTAAACGCTCACGGCCCCGGCATTCTTCATTACCGCAAATTGCGACCACATAAAGTCTCCATGGTTACGTTTGAACTGGTTTTTTGAACCGGTGTTGCCGTTGGTGTTATAAAACGCGGTACCGGGGTAAGCACAAGGCTGGTAATCCATGTTGTTTGAATTACAGTAGGCCAAATCGCCGCTTACCCAGGGCTGGTAGCTGGCATCAACTACGCGGCCAACAGCCCAGGCAGATATCATGTTGAAGTTAGGCCATACGCTGCCAAAGTCGCTGCGTGCATCGCCGGTGCCGGTACGCCATTGACCGGGAACAGAACCTATCACATACAAGCCCTGGTTTTTAAAGAAATTGATCAGGTTTAAAGCATCGGCCGGGCTGGATGGGTGGCTGGCATACCCTAACCCATACACGCATACAACCGGTTTTCCGTTCTGGTAGGCATACGCCGGAGAGGAGGTAAGATGCAGGGTATTAATAATGGTGTTGGTCCAGTCGTTTTGAATAGCGGTGAGGTTGCCCCAGCCTGAAGCATCGTACATAATATAGAACTTGCGGCCATAGGTTTGCGCGGCGTTCATTACGCGGGTAGCCATGCCATCGCGCTGTGCCTTAATGGTGCTGCCGGGCGTTATTTCATTGGCAAAGCGTTGCAGTGCCGCGCAGTCGATGCCATACTCCTGCATCCAGCGAAAGTGGGTGTTTACGGTTGACTGGTCGTACGACGAAAACATTTTGGCGGGTTGACCATTGCCCAGGTTACCAAAGAAAGGCGCCTGCTGCACACCGCCCTGGTTAAACGGATCGCCTGCATACGTGGCCGTATACTCACGCGTATCGGGCCACATTTCCAGGTTCTGGTGGCCCCATGCGTTCACCGGCGAACCATCGCCGGCGGCCGAGAACCAGCCCTGGTAACCTACTGTTACCTTGCCTACCACATCGCCGGGGGGCGATGCAAGCATGGATATTTTGCCATCAGGTACTGCTGGCTCTTGTTGAATGTTTTTCTTTGCGCAACTGCACAGGAGTGCCGTGATGGTGAGTAGATGAATGAGTGCGTTTTTTTTCATAACAAGCTTAATTTAGTTAATAGGGGAAAGTAGGAGGGAGGGGGTTAACAAAACATTAATCCGGTGATTACCTTTTATATTAATCACCCCCATTGCCGGTAGCAATTAAAACGGGGTTCTTTATGCGTTTTTACCTTTACTGATTTTCAGCAAGTTGGAATTCCTGATTTTTTTTGATAAAATTGGTGTAACTTCTTCTGCTTTCCTGGATAAGTGTTAACTATTATTTGCCGTATGAAACTTGCTGCGATCTCTTTTTTGTGTTTGTGGTGTTCGATTTCTTTTGGGCAATCGTATGGCCTGCAATTTAACAGTCATGAAGCCCTGGCTGAAAACCGCACTTCGCTCGACCTGTCTCCAAACGGTTTTATTAACCTGGAAGGTAATTTCCAATTGAACTTTGGGTTCAAATTCCTGCCCGGGTATAATGTTTATTTTGGGTATATGCTCCGTATCCTCGACGGAAACCAGCATGTTGACCTGCTGTTTGATCAACAAAAGTTCAGGTTTCAGTTTATTCAGGGCCATACCTTTCTGGGTTCTTTTTCGCTCGATAGCAACCAGCTGTATAATCAATGGAATAATATTGTTCTAACTTTCAATGTTGAACGCAGTAACCTCACCCTCACTGTAAACGGTAAGCAAGCAGGTTCGTGCTCCTTTAGGCCGGAAACTCATTTGTTCAAATTTTTTTGGGGCGCGAATGATTATGGGCGGTACGAAACCAGGGATATTCCACCCATGGCCATAAGGGACATTAAACTGATTGAGAACGGTAAAACAACGCATAACTGGCCGCTCAATGAACTGGCTGGTAAATTCTGCAGAGACCTTTCTGGTAATACGAATGGCGAGGTAAAAAATCCGGTATGGATAAAACCCCGCCACCAGCAATGGCGGGCTGCCGGTAGTTTAACTGTTTCGGGCAACGCGCTTGTCGCATTTGACGCCAGACGCGACCGGCTTTTTGTAGCCGGATCAGATACCATCTACGTATATAATTTTACCAATCATCAGCGGACTGTAACTACTTACCCAATTGCCCATCAGCCATTTCCGGTTGGCATTACTGCCCTGTATGACACCATTACTGATCGCCTGTGCGTTTTGGAAGCCGATAATAAACGGGCCTACTTTTACCGGGTGGGCGACCCGGCCTGGACGGCCCTGGCAGATGAGAAGACGCTTACTGAATTCTGGCACGCCAATAAGTTTCTTTCTCCCGTTGATACCAGTATCTATATAGCTGGCGGGTATGGACAATTAAAATACAAAAACAGCATCCTGAAGTGTAATCTTGGGAGTGGCAGGTGGGATAGTATAAAGACCAAAGGCGACTTCTTTCCGCCGCGCTATTTGGGTTCGTTAGGGCTTAACAGTGCCGGTGACACCGCCTATCTTATTGGCGGCTATGGAAGCGCTTCGGGCAGTCAGATGCTGGATCCCGGTAATTATACCGATGTATTCTCCTATTCAATCCGGTCGAGGTCCTTTACTAAATTATTCAATCTCGACACCGTAATTGCTAATTACGCATTTGCCAGCAGTTTGATCATTGATTCCCGCAAAAGACAATATTATGGGTTGGTGTTTCCGAACGATAGTTTTAATACCAGTTTAAAACTGATCACGGGCTCGCTTGAAAAACCGGAGTATGAATTGGTAGCATCCGCCATACCTTATTCTTTTTATGATATTCAATCTTATGCCGACCTGTTCTTCTCCCGGCGTTCGCAACAATTGATCACGGTTACTCTGTTTCATTCCAAATATGAATCGCCGGTGAAGAATACGGCCGTTCAGATCTTCTCCATTGATTTTCCTCCGGAATCATTGGTGACCACTCCCCAGGTAAAGAACCCATTGCCTGTTGCAAAACTCCTGCTCATGGTGCTGGCAGTTGTTTCAGCAGGTGTGCTTGTATTCTTCTACCGTAAACGAAAAAGGGAAGCCACTCTGGTTCTTTCAAAAGAAGAAGCGACGGTTACCGAACCGAACGCCGTTGTTGATGAGATAAACAAGATCAAAATTTTACCGGAAGAACCGGTTGAAATAAAGGAATACCAGCATCAGGAAGAAATGGAGCCGGTTATGCCGCGTTCCAGTATTTTTCTTTTCGGTCAGTTTCAGGTATTTGATGCTTCGGGTCAGGAGATCACGGAATTATTTACGCCGCTTATTAAAGAGGTCTTTTTATTCATTGTTATTTATTCTGTTAATACCGGCCGGGGAGTAACCTCGCAGAAACTGAACGAAACCTTCTGGCACGACAAGTTACCGAAAGATGCAAAAAACAACAGGTCGGTTAATATTGCCAAGTTAAAGAAGATCCTGGAGCGGGTGGGTAATTGTAACCTGGTAAAGAAATCGAACTTCTGGGTGTTTGAGTTACCCGAGGATGATTCGGTGTATCTTGATTATTTGCATTATTCGCAACTGCTGAATAACAAAACGACAAATGAGGAGCATTGCGTCAAGGGCCTGCTGGAGCTTACCCAAAAAGGGCCTTTCCTGATGCACACCGAGTATCAATGGCTCGATGATGTGAAAGCGGATATTTCAGGAAAGGTGATCGATATCTGCATAAAAATGTTGAAACGTTCCGACCCGCATACCTGCGATCCGGAATTTATTATTGGCATCACCAATTGCATCTTTAGGTTTGATGCGTTGAATGAAGATGCCCTGGAATATAAATGCAACGCGCTGATGCAGTTAAAACGGCATGCATTGGCCAATCAGATCTATCTCCGGTTTGTAAAGGAATATCGTCAGATCTATGGAGAGGAATTCGACCGCTCCTATGTTGACGTTGTTAAAAGCAATCCTTATAACGATATAAAAATTTCCTGACAGTTTATTCCCGCCTTTTCATTACTACAATTTTTAATCTGTAAGCTGCTTTGGCTAAAAATAAGGGTTAATTAATCAATTAACCGCTGGGTTAAACCCCTTGGTAACTCCCTGAAACGATTATTGTTACGTTTCATGTTACCATTATTTTACCAATGCTTGTTTGCTTATGAAAAAATTATCTGTAGGAGCACGGCTGTTCCTCATTCCTCTTTTAACAGCCGTATTATTATTGTCAGGTACCCGGGCCCATGGCCAAAGCGGGAAATATACCTTACAGGGCAAGGTGCTTGATTCTGCCACCAACCAGCCGGTAAGTGGCGTTTCCGTTTCTGTACCAGGTTCTTCCCGGGGTACTGTAACCGACGAGAACGGTCAGTTTACGGTAGAGTCATCAAATCCTATCAGTCAGTTGTTGTTCAGCCATCTCAGCTACCTGGAGAAGCAGGTGGCCGTATCGGGGAATGGCCCTGTTACCGTTCAACTGGTTTTTTCCAGTAATTCATTGAATAATGTGGTGGTGGTTGGGTATACCACGCAAAAAAAGGTAACACTTACCGGCGCAGTATCTTCCATAAGCGGCAGTGACCTGGTTACCACAAAGAATGAGAACGTCATTAACATGATGGCTGGTAAAATTCCCGGTGTAAGGGTCATTCAAAAAAGTGGTGAACCGGGCACCTTCAATACAAATTTTGATATCCGGGGAATGGGCAATCCGCTCATTATTATCGACGGGGTTCCGCGCGATAATATTACCCGCCTCGATCCCTATGAGATCGAAAGCATTTCCGTTATCAAAGATGCAACAGCAGCCGTATATGGGGTGCGCGCTGCAAACGGTGTTATTCTGGTTACCACTAAGAAAGGTAAAGCTGGTAAGGCAACCATCAATTATGCAGGCTCCTATGGGTGGCAACAATATCTTGGCTTTCCCCAGCTTACCAATGCGCCCGATTTTATGCGCCTGGTTAATGAAAAAGTGGGGCATAATCCCGACGCACCGGGAAGGGTGCAGTATGCTGATGCTGAAATTGCGGCGTATGAAAACGGTACCAAACAAAGTACTGACTGGTTTGGCGCCACCATCAGGAAGTATACTCCACAATACCAAAACAACATCAGCGCCTCTGGCGGAAACGATAAGCTTAACTATTTTGTGAGTATTGGCGATTTGTCGCAAGAGGGTATGTGGAAGACAAAATCGCTGAACTATAAGAAATACAACTTTCGCTCAAACATTGCTGCCACCATCGCCAATAACCTCACCGCTGAAATGCGCATTTCCGGGATCACCGATCAGCGTAATGCACCCTATACAGATTCCTGGGGCATCATCAGGGGCCTATGGCGTCAGTTGCCTATTGATCCGTTATATGCTAATAACAATCCCGATTATCCTTATCAAAGTGCCGATGTAGCCAATCCGTTGGTAGTTACCAATACCAACTTAAGCGGGTACAAACAATATCTGAACAACTGGTTACAGGGTTCTGTTTCGCTGGCCTATGATCTGCCCTTTGTAAAAGGGCTGCAGGCAAAAGTGTTTTACAGTTATGACTACAACACGGCCGATAACAAGGAATACCAGAAAGCATACAATGTGTACCGTTATGATCCGGTAACTGATAAGTATTCAGCCACTGCGGCCAATACCCCCACCAGTGTATCGCGTTACTATGGAAAAACTATTCAAAAGTTGCTCAGGTATTCATTGGCCTACAAGCAAAGTTTTGGCAACCATAATGTGAATCTGATGGGCCTTTATGAAGAGAGTGACCGGCGCAGTGACAATTTCAATGCATCGCGGCAGGGCGGACTGGTAGATGCCCTTGACGAAATTTTTGCCGGTGGAAGTTTAAACCAGGTTGGTGGAATGGACCAGAATGGGTTGACCCATTTTACCAACAAAGGATGGATTGGCCGTGTAGACTACGATTTTGATAACCGGTATATGTTGGGGTTCTATTTCCGTTACGACGGATCATCGAGGTTTGCAACCGATGGGCAATGGGGCTTCTTTCCGGTTGTTACCGGCGGCTGGCTAATTTCTGAATAAAACATTTTCAAAAAGGTTGCAGCCCTGTCTTTTATCAATAATTTTAAAGTGCGCGCCTCTTATGATGATGGTTCTTCGAGTTACCAGTTTATTACCGGCTATAATTATCCCAGTAGCGGAACCGTATTTAATGGCAGCTGGGTAAACGGACTTACTTCCCGTGGTACGCCCAATCAGAATTTAACCTGGTTTACTTCCAAAACACTCAACCTGGGTGCAGACCTGGATATGTGGAATGGCTTGCTGGGCGTTGAGTTGGAAATTTTCAACCGCAATCGCGAAGGGTTGTTAACCACCCGCACATTAACGTTACCTGGTACGGTGGGTACTGCACTGCCGCAGGAAAACCTTAACCGCGACTACACCAGTGGGTACGAACTGGCCCTTACACACCGGAATACCATCGGCGCATTTGGCTATAATGTAAGCGGTAATATTGCTTATACCAGAACCAAATTGAAATATGTGGAAAGAGCGCTGGCCGGTAACTCATACGATAACTGGCGCAACAATACCAACGACCGGTATAATGATATTCAGTGGGGG
>CBIMFG010000024.1:0-11749 GCA_966243125.1 uncultured Niastella sp. | reverse complement strand
ATCCCAAAACAACTTTTTAAAATCAACCACTGTATCATTCTTGACCTTAACGCCTTCTTTCTTTAAGAGCTCCTCCATTTTGGAAGGTGGGTTAAAGTGATGTTTACCGGTAAGCATACCATTGCGGTTTACTACCCGGTGTGCCGGTATTTTTGGTTTGGCTGAATGGGCTGCATGCATGGCCCAGCCTACCATTCGTGCAGAAAGTTTGGTGCCGAGGCAACTGGCAATAGCGCCATAAGAAGTAACACGTCCCTTGGGAATTTGGCGGGTTACATCAAATACCAGTTCAAAAAAAGTTTCCTCTTTTTTGCCCGACGGATTTACGGTAGCGAGTTTTTCGCTGGCAGACTTACTGTTTTTTTTGCGTGGCGGCATCTTGTTTATGTTGATTGAGCAACTGGCTTTTTCGGGGCTCCGGAACATTTACATATTCAAACGGACAATGCTTGCATCCATTTCCACAACAATTCCCCCGCTCCAGGTGATATTGCGCCGTAAGCACCATATACCCCTGTTCGTTATAATAAAAGTCAACTCCTTCTGTCAGATTCTTCTTCAAGCAATAAAATTTTTAAAGCACTTTCCTTATCAGGTAAAGGTGTGGCTGGCAGCATGAATTGTAAATAATGCACCCGGTTGCTTTGGGCAATATCCAAACCTTCGTAATGCGTTTTAATTTTCAGTACATCGCTCACTTCACCGGCATATACATCTTCGATGTCCTGTATCACCGGAAGATCGTACAGATCAATCACCCATTTGGTGAAACGGTATAAGCTCGGCGAATCGGTTTTCAGGTGAATATAACCACCCGGCCGCATTATTTGTTGATAGTGCCGGAGGAATTTGGGATGTGTAAGCCTTCTGCGGGCCTTTGACGTTCTTAATTGCGGATCGGGGAACGTAAGCCAGATCTCTGACACTTCACCCGGTGCAAAATAAGTTTCAATACGATCGATTTGGGTGCGCAGGAAGCCCACATTGGTCAGGTTTTCCTTGAGCGCCGTTTTAGCGCCCACCCAAATGCGATTGCCTTTTACGTCAACTCCCAAAAAGTTGCGATCGGGAAATAACCGGCCTAGTCCAAGGGCGTATTCTCCCTTACCGCACGCCAGTTCGAGCGTGATGGGGTTATCATTCTTAAAGAAAGTATTCCAGGTGCCGGGCATATTGTCCGGGTATTGCAGCACATTAGGGAATGTGAGTACTTCTGCGAAGCGATGTAATTTTTTTTGGCCCATGAAGCGGCAAAAATAGGCTAAAATCAAAAATGCCGTCATTATACTGATAGTCAATATAACAACGGCATTTGAAGCTGTAGAGGGAGGATTCGAACCTCCACGGGGCAGTTAGCCATGGTGCAAATCTGTGGTGGTCAACCCCAGTCGACCAATTGCTTGATCGGCATTACACCACGTTTATCCCGAACCCCCACCCCCGAGACAAGAGGGCATGTCTGCCAAATTTCATCACTCCACAAGATAAATACGTGTAAATAAACCAGCTGTAGGAGAAGGATTCGAACCTCCACGGGGTTGTTAGCTACGCCCGAAAGCGCAATTTGTCCTTTTTTCCCCACCCTCGAGACTAGAGGGCATGTCTGCCAGATTTCATCACCCCACAGTATATTTTCTTCGTTTAAAAGAACTATTACATCACAATATTAAAGAAATAGCCAGTATTGTTGTAAATTATTCAAGAGAAATTTGGAAAGTTTCGATAATATATAAATATTTGCATCATTGCTTGAATTTTGTAAAAAAACGATTGCAAAAATGGCGGCTAAATTGAATTTGGATAAACTCGACCTGCAGATAATCCACGAGATGATGGATAATGCAGAAATCTCCTATGCAGATCTGGGTAAAAAGCTTTTCGTGTCCGGAGGTACGATTCACGTTCGTATAAAAAAGCTACAGGAAGCGGGTATAGTCAAAGGTACAAAATTAAATGTGGACCTAAAAGCGCTCGGGTACGATGTAATAGCGTTTATTGGCATCTATCTGGAGAAAAGCTCCCTCTACGATTTTGTAGCTAAGGAACTGCAGCGCATCCCCGAAATTGTACGGTTGAACTATACAACTGGTAATTACAGCATGTTTGCTGAAATTGTTTGTAAAGATATTAATCAATTACGGTTTGTATTACACGATGAATTACAGAAGATAAAGGGAATTGAACGCACAGAAACCTTTATTTCGCTGGAAGAAAGTTTCAGCCGGAACGTTCAGGTTTTTACACAATAGTCAATTTTCAATGTTGAAATATGCAAAACGGCAGCTTTTTTGCGTTGTAGAGAAGTATATTTCAAAAATTTTTATCTCTACCTATTATGAAAAAGATTATCCTTGGTTTGTCCGTACTATTGGTGCTTGCCGTTACTGTTAGTTGTAAAAAGAAAAAAGATAGTAACGAAGGTGGTTGCGGCGAACAGGCTATAAAAGTTACAACCAGTCCGGCTATTAATACGGTTGATCCTCCAGCACCCGGAACAGTTTTCCCATTGGTTGTTAATATTGAAACCATGCCTCCAAGCGGCGCTACTATTATAGTAAATGCCAAAACTGAAAATAATAATAATGTCTTTTTTACTGAAACCCGCGAAAAGGCATTAGCATCAAATCTTTTTAACATCACCCAAACGCCTCCCGGTGTTAGTTGCATGGTTACTGTAACTGTAACTTCTTCAACCTGTAACACCAATACCTGGTCTGGCTCGTATAAATTCACCGCTAAATAACCTGAATTATAATTATACTACCTGCTCTGGCGAAAGTTGGAGCAGGTTTTTTTATTCCTTTACCTGAAGCGCATCGCGTAATCCATTGCCCAGCATATTAAACGCCAGCACCAGTAACATAATGGCAAAACCGGGCGCCAGCGCCAGCATAGGATTGTGCGTAATTATAAAGTTGTAGTTTTCTTTTATCATTAGTCCCCAGCTTGGCTGCGGTGGTTGAACGCCCACACCTAAAAAGCTTAAACCCGCTTCAATTACTATGGCCGATGCAAAATTCGAAGCGGCTACTACCATTACCGGCCCCATTACATTTGGCAGCACATGGCGTAAAATAATACGGGTATGTGAATAACCCAATGCTTTGGCTGCCTCTACATATTCCAGTTCACGCACACTTAAAACCTGTCCGCGAATAATGCGGGCCACACTCACCCACATGGTTAACCCAATGGCTATAAACACCTGCCAAAAGCCTTTGCCCAACACCAACGTAATGGCAAAAACCAGCAACAAGGTAGGTATGCTCCAGATCACATTGATGAACCACATAATTACATCATCAGTTCTACCCCTGAAATAACCTGCCAGTGCGCCCAGCATTACGCCAATACTGAGTTATATTAAAACCGTGACAAGCCCTACACCGAGGCTTACGCGAACGCCTACTAATAGCCGGCTTAAAATATCGCGACCGTATTTATCAGTACCGAGGCGAAACTTTTGGTTAGTGATTTTGAAATCGCCTTTGGTTGATCCTTCCTGCCAACGGGTTTGGCTTATGGGTACAGCAACTCTTTCTGAAATGCCTTCGTCGATGTATTGCTGAATAATTAAACTATCGCCTTGTTGTTGATAACTGGTGATGGGAATATACTGGTATTTATCTTCATGGCCCGATAAAAGCCGGTTGAAGAAACCCGCAGATTTGATTTTTCCTGTTCGGGGCAATTGAAGAAACTGCTGTATATAGCCGGGCCGCTGACCACCAATTTCAACCACCATTCTGTTGGCGTTGGGCGAACCATCGGGTGCTAGCAAATAAGCAAAAACAGCTACCAGTATGGCCAATACAATGATGGCAATACCAATGAGTGCCCCTTTGTTTTTTTTAAGTCGCCGCCAGGTGGTTCTTGTGGTGGCAGTAGTCATATTGTTATTTCTTTATTCGTCTTCCCTTCCACTCGTAATGTCCAAATTTTCCCAACCAGCCTGCTATGATGGTATAACCAATATGCAGGGGTTGCAGAAAAGGAAAGTACTTCATTAACTTTTTCTGACCAAAAAAGATAGCTACCGAATTTACAAACGGAAATTCTATTAACACTTTAGCCAGTAATAATAAAAGCACCATTAACAGCCAGATACCGTTCCAGAACGAGGCAACAGCACCTGCCAGAAAGCAAACATTCAACAGGTATACCAATAGCAATACCCAAAAAATGCGTTTGTCGTCATAGCTGTCGGCCTTGCTTGCCCAGCGTATGCGCTGGTGAAAAAATTGTTGCCAGTTGTGTGCGGGTTCTGTAGTAACAATAGCCAAGCGGTTCTTCAGGTAAAATACCTTGCTGGGATATTGTTTAAATATTTTATGCATTAACAACATGTCATCACCTGATGCAATGTTGTCGATGTTATTAAAACCACCCACTTCATAAAACGCCGACTTTTCATAAGCCAGATTGGCGCCATTGCACATAGAATGGAACCGTTTATACACCGATGCGGCTGTAATACCCTGCAGGGTTAAGAAATCTAATGTTTGAAAAACGGATAGTAACGTTGATTGATTATAAAACGTAACGGGTGCGGCAATAAATTTGGCGTCGTTGGCTTCATAACAGGCAGCTATTGATTGCAGCCAGTGTGGGTTAAACCGGCAATCGGCATCGGTAGTTACAATCAATTGCCCTGTGGAGGCATTTATACCGGTTTCAATGGCCTTCTTTTTATACGAACCTATAGCACTTCTTTCTTCCACATAATCTTTTAACGCCAGTGTTTTCAGTTGCAGTCCATCAAAACGCAGCTCCTGTAAAAGCGACCAGGAATTATCGGTTGAATGATCGTCGATGATAATTACTTCATACAACTGTTTGGGATATTGCTGATCAAGTAACGACTGTAACAGGGTAGGAATGTGTTGTTCTTCATTGCGGGCGGCAATAATAACTGAGATGAATACGGTGGCCTGCTTTTCGGGTATTACAAATTCCGGCAATTGGTTCCAGGCACTGTGATAATAATTTATCAGCACTGCATACACCACCATCATCAAAAGGAACAGGAAAAAGAAAAGTGCCATCATTCAATTGGATTTGCGAAATATATTTATGATTCTATTAGTTGTATTATCTCATTCACTTGTTTTTCCTGTAATACCTGGTGGCCGGTCTGAATAATATGCAACGTACAGAAAGATTCAATACCCTTGCGAAATTTTTCTCCCCGTTCAAACCTGATTATACGATCATACCGGCCATATAACAATCGAACCGGCAGAGCATGTGCACGAATTAGCTTTTTTATAAATGCAAGATCGGGTTTTATGGCGCGCATACAGGTCCAGCGTTCGTATAACAACCTGCGTACATTGGTATCGTTAATATAATAGCGGGTGAACTTAAAAACACTTTGATTGATCAGTTTTAATTTATTGCCTGCTTGTAATAAGTTGAAGAACCATTGGGGATGCTTCATGGTATACCCGAACAGGCGATTACCAATATAGGTTTGAGTGGCCAGGTAGTACCAGAAATTTACCTTCAATCCATCGGGCGCCAACAAAACTGTTTTTTCAATTTTGGTGGAGAGCGATTGTAGTAATTGTAAGGCTACCCTTCCACCCATACTATATCCCAATAAGGTGATGCGTTGGGTACCATCGCAATATTTTGCATGCAGGGTCTCTGTAATAGTTACCAGGTCGGTAACAGAAAATTCTAACCCTTCGTTCCATTGTGTTTTGCCATGAAAGGGAAGATCGAGGGCAATAAGTGTGTAATCGGCACCAATATATTTTCCCAAAAACTGAAACGACTCAGAGCTTTCGCCATACCCATGCAAACAAAGGATGAGCTTTTGCCCGGTTCCAAACCTGCAATAATGCAATTGCGACAACCGGTATGAAAGAAAAGCAGTTTGCATGATGTATAAATCGGCTACAATATAAGTATTAAGCGGCACATGGAATTTTGGACATTTTTAGTCACTTGCTCCCGGAAATATTTTTCACAAAAGATTAATGGACGTTTATATAGATTTCGGTTATATATTGAGTTACTTTTAAATTAAACTTGTCTTTATGAGGAAAATTCTCCTTGGTTTGTTTCTCTTACAGCCGTTTTTATCAAATTCGCAAACATGTAACGCCATACCAGTTCTTCAGGGTTACACCATAACGACTTCGCATACAAATTTTGTTCAGGGACCTGGCGCCTTACCTTTTCAAATAGAAACCACGCCCTGGGTATTGAAAGGCGGATGGTACCAATACTTTTTTACCATACATTATACAGGCGCATGGTCTGTTCCTAGGTCTATTTCAACCCCCTATAATGAAACAATCGAAGTGTCGAGTACAACGGGTTATGGGCCAAAATGGAATTGCGCATCAAGTCATTGGTGGGGCGATTATTATAACCCTATAACTATGGAAAGTGACCAGTTTCCTTTCCATTATGAGTGGCGGAATTATCACTGGAGACGAAATTATAATGGTATATTTTCTGCGCACATTCTTTTTCATCCGGGTACTCATCAGGACATAACACTGGCATTTAGTCACGGAGAGAACAAAAATGAAAAAATAGGCGACTATATTTACCAAAATACAGTACGGCCCAAATTTTTACTTGACCCAAATAACCCTAAAACTTTTTCAGGTATCGGTAATGATGGTGAATATAACGACTGCTGGGATGCTTATTTTGCTTTTTTGAATGCAAACTGGTTGCCTTATGATCAGGCCAATGATTATGGAGCCAACTACATGAATGATTTGGGACCGGTTGCCTGGCCTGCTGCTGGTTATGTAGACACCCTGGGTAATCAAAAATCCCAAGGGTTGAGACATCCTTCTTCAATTGTATATGGTGATTATGTTTATATTTATTTGCAGGATGCGGGAATAGATTATGTTACTCCAGGTTTTAAAGTGATTCGCGTTCTTAAAAGTAATGTGCTTTCACCCAATTTATATGAAATATGGTGTGGGGATACTCTTGGTTGGCTCCCTTCTTTACCTGCAGGATTTACAAAAGAAACTGCTGCTTCTTATTTTGCTACACCGGGGCCGCCGAGTAAAAAATTATGGGATCTTGAAGCAACAATTGTACGTTTTGCAGTGGCTGGAATAAAAAATACAAATAAATTTTTAGGCGTCGAATGTTTGCTTTATGAGAACGGCCAATCAAAATTGGCTTTCAGAACTTCAACAGATCTCATTCATTGGTCTTCCAAAATTAATTTTTATTGTCAAGAAGGTGGTTGGAATGGTTTAGATTTTAAGTACCCCATATTTTTAAGAAACGATGGGGAAACCAATACTGAGATTGATGAAAATGATTTTTATGTAATAGGCAGTAAAGCATCGGATAAAACCATATTTAAGTTGCATTTTGTCAGGGATCTATCTGTGCCCTCGCCGTTTGAGATAACTGCCAGAAAAGAAACGGCTGGTACGATCACCAGTGAAGCTGCCTCGCCTATAAAGGTTTTTCCAAATCCAACTCAGAATATAGTGCACATAACCGGATCTTATGGTAATAATGGATATTATACTATAAGCCTGTTTAATTCAACCGGTGAGAGAGTACGAACCATAGACAAGGGTGATAAACCGAAAGGTAGTTTTAATTATAAAATTTCAACCGCTTCGCTCACCAATGGAATATATTATATAGTAATAAGCAACGAGAATGGGCCGGTAAGCAAATTGGCCATAGTAAAACAATAGAACAGTTAAAATTTTGAGGTGAAGATTCTTTTTGCACTTAAAGAGATCTGTTCTGATGAGAACGGTTCTGTTGTTATTGAAGCAGCAATCTTTCTAATTGAGAAACAGGCATGTTTCATTAAAAGAATTTTTTTAATAGATATAAACGTTAACAAAACAGTTCCAAGCAGTCGCTGCAAGAAATTTCTTTTTCCAAACAGATCACAATTGTTGCATTGCAAACAGTATTGGTTTTCGCAAGATGTCAAAAGGCTTCTTTTAAAAATTAAAATATTTCAAGCCAATTGACCAATTAATAATTCTATAAAAGCTGGTGAATCCTCTTTTGAAGCAGCATTCTTAGAAAATTTTCCGGTAACAAATAATTACTGGATAAAACTTGTTGAATTGCGGCTAAAATACTAGATTTGGATAGTTGTATAAACAACTATATGACAAACAACCAATTCAAGAGAGGCGAATTATACAGTTTTATCACTGGAAAAGCATCAACGGCAATTGCCCGTAGGCTGCAGAAAAAGTTCAATGCAGCCAACCTTAATTTAACTATAGAACAATGGAGCGTACTGTATCATTTATGGAAACAGGATGGTATCAGTCAGCAGGAATTGTGCACCGCATCGTACCGCGATAAGCCCAGCATTACCCGCCTGGTAGATAACCTGGAAAAACTGCAACTCGTAAAACGGGTATCATCAGAATCGGATCGCAGAATGAACCTGATTTACTTAACCGGCCGTGCGCAAAAGCTGCAGGATCAAACTATGGAGCTGGCCAATGAAACGCTGTTGGAAGCGTTGGAGGGAGTGGCGCCGGAGAATATAGATGTGTGCAGGCAGGTGTTGCAGATTGTGTATGATAATCTGGCGGGGGGAAGTTGATGGGTTGATGAGTTAACCAGTTTATCAGTTGACGGGTTAACAGGTTAACACGGGGAGGTTGATAGGGTTGACATGGTTAATAGAGTTGAAAGGGTTGATATAGTTGATAAAGGGGGTAGAGATAGAAGTTGATTGTGAATGGGAAGAAGTCTTTCAAATATTTTTGAAGCTCGATTTTCGGGAACCCACTCACTACTGACCACTCACTACTCACCAAAACGATTGTTTAACATTACCCAACATAAACATATTACATATGAGCACCACCACACAACAAAACATCCTCAAAGGCGGTGAATGGCTTATAAAGGAAAGTTCCCCCTTTGATACCTTCATCCCGGAAGATTTTAGTGAAGAACAGCAAATGGTAAAAGACATGTGCGCTTCGTTTCTAGATGCCGAGGTATTACCTATCCTTGAGCGCATTGATAAACTGGAGCCGGGCCTTATGCCGTCACTGGTTACCAAAGCCGGTGAACAGGGGTTGCTGGGCGCTTCCATTCCCGAACAGTATGGTGGGTTGGGTAAAGATTTTATCACCAGCAACCTGGTTGGTGAGGGTTTAGGCGGCGGTTTTTCATTTTCCGTAGCCGTATCAGCCCACATGGGCATAGGCACGTTACCGATCCTTTATTTTGGAACCGACAAACAAAAAGAGAAATATATCCCTAAGCTGGCTACAGGTGAATGGAAGGGCGCTTATGGCCTCACAGAGCCCAATAGCGGCAGCGACGCATTAGGCGCCAAAACTACGGCCACCCTAAGCGCCGATGGCAAACATTACCTGTTAAACGGCCAAAAGTGCTGGATCACCAATGGTGGTTTTGCAGATGTGTACACTGTGTTTGCTAAAATTGATGGCGACAAGTTTTCGGCCTTTATCGTGGAAAGAGGTTTTGAAGGATTTACACAAGGCGCCGAAGAACACAAAATGGGTATCAAAGGTTCTTCAACCGTTCAATTGTACTTCCAGGATTGTAAAGTGCCGGTGGAAAACCTGCTGGGTGAAGTTGGCAAAGGCCACGTAATAGCCTTTAACATCCTGAACATTGGCAGGTTGAAATTGTGTGCGGCTGCACTGGGCGGCGCCAAACGCGCCACTACCACCAGCATTCAATACGCCAATACCCGCGAACAGTTTAAAACGCCTATTGCGTCATTTGGGGCTATCAAAAATAAACTGGCCGAAATGGCTATTGTGATGTGGGTAGCCGAAAGTGCTTTATACCGTACCGCCAAATGGATAGATGATAAAGAGCATGAATTGCTGGCCGCCGGCAAATCGTTCAGCGAAGCGGTACTGGGCGGCGCTGAAGAATATGCCATTGAGTGCGCCATCTTAAAAGTATTTGGCAGCGAAACGCTGGATTTTGTAGTGGATGAAGGCGTACAGATCCATGGTGGTAATGGTTACAGCGATGAGTATGTTATTTCAAAAGCTTACCGCGATAGCCGCATCAATCGTATTTATGAAGGTACCAATGAGATCAATCGCCTGTTAACGGTTGATATGGTGTTGAAACGTGCGATGAAAGGCCGTTTAGACCTGATGACGGGTGCTATGAACGTGCAAAAAGAATTGATGAGCATTCCCGACTTTGGCAGTGGCGATGAAGAAGCATTTGCCAAAGAAAAAAAACTGATCACCAATTTTAAAAAGGCTATTCTGTTAACAGCAGGCGCAGCAGTACAAAAGCTGATGATGAAGATTGAGCAGGAGCAGGAAATACTGATGCACATTGCCGATATGGCCATAGCCACCTTTGCTGCTGAAAGTGCCCTGTTACGGGCCATGAAGCTCACTGATCGCAAAGGCGAAGCCGCAGCTGCCTTTGAGCTGGATATTACAAGAACCTATTTATATGATGCCGCTGATCTCATTCACAAACATGGCAAAGATGCCATTAATGCGTTTGCCGATGGCGACGAACAACGAATGATGTTATTGGGATTAAAACGCTTTACAAAAACAGAACCTTTCAATAGCAAAGAAGCCAAACGCCGCATTGCTGCAAAGCTGATTACTGATAACAGGTATCCACTGTAAACATTATTTATCTGGACGGTAAATACAACCCTTTTGCCTTAGCGGGTAGAAGGGTTTTTTTATTGCACTTGTTCCCCTTCCCCCTCCTCATCTTGTTTAAATGCAGCACGGGCCAGCAGTAAAAAACCGGCAGCGGCATGAAGTATAAAACAGGAATGTGAAACTCTGTCGATGTAACCGGTACTGGTGAGCATGATAGTCATACAGGCAATTACAGCCATAAAACAAACTATCAACAAGCTGTTTACAAAGGGTACGATACGCATAGGGATTAATTTTGTAGCACGAAATTCAGGTTGAATATAATATCTGCCTTGCGATTATTCTAACTTTTGGCAAAAATCAATTGTGATTTGTAGCCAATCTAAGGGTTTGTTCCGTGCAATGAGGGTTTTGCAACACTAAATACCGGTTCAAAGCCAGGGTTTTACGAATGTCGAACTGTTTTTTACACCCTCATTGTTTTTCGGTTATTTTGTCGCCATGAACTGGCAACAACTTACTAGCAGCAAACGGAGCGGGTCTGAAAACAAAGCGGCGTATACAGATGCGGTACGAACTTCTTTTGTGCGGGATTATGATCGACTCATATTTTCAAGCGCCTTCAGGCGGTTGCAAAACAAAACCCAGGTGTTTCCGTTACCAGGGCCCGGCGTATTTGTACACAACCGGTTAACGCATAGCCTGGAGGTTGCATCGGTTGGCCGCTCGTTGGGAAAAGCAGTAGGCGATGCCCTGGCGCAAAAATATCCGCAGGAGAACGACTACTTCCGCGAGTTTTACAAATACGAACTGCCTTCGGTAATTGCTGCCGGTTGCCTGGCGCACGACATCGGTAACCCGCCGTTTGGACATTCGGGTGAAGAAGCCATCCGCACCTTTTTTCGCGACCTTACCGGGACGGAAAAGGCGCAATTTTCGGAATTGCTCAGCGAGAACCAGCAACGTGATTTTCTTTTTTTTGAGGGGAATGCCAATGCCTTCCGTACGCTTACACATAACTTTAATGAAAAATCAGCAGGTGGTTTCCGGTTAACCTATGCCACGCTGGCTTCCATTGTAAAATATCCCTCCGATTCACTAAGCGGTTTTAATAAAGAACAACTGGTAACAAAGAAATCAGG
>CBIMFG010000023.1:0-11754 GCA_966243125.1 uncultured Niastella sp. | reverse complement strand
TGCTTATTTCTGCAATAGTGATAAGGCAAAAGTGCAGGACCTCAATTACCTCGATACCATTGTGGACGCCAATGCCAAAACATTTGTTCGTTCCTATTATAAATTCATCGAAGACGGCACCCGGCTGTTGCTGGCGAAAATGGACCGTGGTGAAATTGAGATCACGCATGATTTCTACCTGAAGAAATTTCAATTGTCGAATCCTGAGCTGCCTTACGATTACATTCTTTTTGATGAAGCACAGGACGCCTCTGCCGCTATGCTCGATGTGTTTATGAAGCAAAAAGCCATCAAAGTAATTGTGGGCGACACCCACCAGCAGATCTACGGTTGGCGGCATGCGGTAAATTCATTAGACAAAGCCAATTTCAATACCTTACAATTATCTACCAGCTTCCGGTTCACGCAGGAAATTGCCAACCTGGCTACTGATGTGCTTAGCTGGAAAAATCATTTGTTTGAATGTAAACCGGTGGCTATTGCAGGTAAAGGCGAAGGTAAAAAGGATATGGTAAAAGCTACGATTGCCCGCACCAATCTGGGGTTGTTGTTGAATGCCATTGATTATATCACTGATAATAAAGTAAAACACATTTATTTTGAAGGTAACATCAACTCCTATACGTATGGGGATGATGGTACTTCTTTGTACGATGTGCTGAATTTATACAATGGCAATCACGATCGCATCCGCGATCAGCTGGTAGGGTCTATGAAAGATCTCGAAGACCTGGAAGAGTATGTTGAAAAAACAGAAGATCACCAGCTGGCTACCATGATTGAAATTGTTCGCGAATATGGCAATGAGGTGCATGGCATCATTAAATCGTTAAAAGAATTACATACGGGTGATGAGAACAGAACCAAAGCCGAAATGATCTTCTCCACCGTGCACCGGGCAAAAGGGATGGAATATGATGTGGTGCACCTGGTAAATGATTTTCTGACTGAAGGCAAATTAAAAGACCTGAAAGAAAAGCATAAAAACGACAAGACCGCCACTTTCGACACGGCCCGGCTTAGCGAAGAAATTAATTTGTTGTACGTAGCTATCACCCGTACACGCAATAAATTGTTTATTCCGGAAACGCTGTTGCCAAAAGACTTCCCAGCTTCTGCCCGCATTATAAAAGTGAAATCAAGAGAAAATGAACTTAGTTATAATGCTGTTGAAAAAACAATTCTAAAACCTGCTACTGTTAAAAAGAAGACTATTGCTATACAACCAAAGGAAAGAGCATACACCGTTTTGCAGAAGAGAGACACCAATAAAGATGCTTACAAACCCTGGACCGCTGAACTGGATGTTGAACTGAAAGATCACTACGATAATGGCACCTCCCTTGGTAAAATAGCCGCTCATTTCGGCAGAACCAAAGGCGCCATCATTTCCCGCCTCAAAAAGCTAAATCACTATTTTGATGAGGAATAACAATCAGCGGGTTATAAGTAATTTTTAAAAAGAATGGAAAATATTTGGTGAATTATACCATTTGGTATATTTTTGTGTCGTTATGACAAAAGCAGAACGTACAAGACATTTTATAGTGGAAAAAGCAGCCCCCATCATCAATAAGAAGGGAATGGCTGGAACCTCTATCAATGATATTGTAGAAGCTACTTGTTTAACCAAGGGTAGTGTGTATGGTAATTTTGAAAGTAAAGATGAGATCTGTTTGGAAGTGTTTGATTACCTCGTGAAAAGAGTATCTGCCGATATGAGCCAGGCTACGGCACGCGCAATCACCAGCCGTGAAAAACTGGAGGCACTTTTTACTTATTACATCAATAATGTAACAGACGAAAATAATTATGGCTGCCCCATTATGAATTTTGGCCTGGAAGCAGATGATACCAACCCGGCTGTGAAAGTAAAAGTAAACAAGGCCATTGCTAATACACAAGGCGTATTCGCCAAAATAATTCGTTCGGGTATTGAAAGTGGTGAGTTTAAAAAAACAGTAGATGCAGATGCATTCGGAGTAAAAGCCTTCGCCATGATTGAAGGCGGCATGTGGGTGGCCCGTTTGCAAGGTTCGCCTAAACAAATGCATTTAATTATTGATGCATTGAAGAAAGAAATTAATGACTATTGCCAATAGTCCTTTTTTTTGACTAAAAATATACCGATCGGTATAAAATACAGTAGAACAATCATTTAAAACAAATAATATGAACATTCAAAACAAAACCATCCTGGTTACAGGAGGCGGTACTGGTATTGGCTTTGCTATAGCCAACAAATTATCTGGTAATGGTAACAGCATTATTCTGGCCGGCAGAAGGGAAGATGTATTGAAGGCTGCAGTAGCCAAATTGCCCAATGCCACTTATATTGTTGCAGACGTTACCAACAATGCAGATGTTGACAACCTGGTGAAACAGGTATTGATCAAATTCGGTGGTTTGGATATTCTGGTAAACAACGCAGGTACAGGTACCTATAATCCGCTTGATAGTGACTCTGGAAAAGTGTATGAAAATGCCAAATTTGAAATGGAATTGAATTACCTGTCTGTGGTAAAGATCACAGAACGTTTTCTGCCAGCGCTGAAAGCTAGTAAAGAAGCGGCGATCATCAATATTGAATCTGTTGTTTCTTATCTGCCTAATATAAACATCCCTACTTATAGCGCAACAAAAGCGGCGTTACACTCCTATGCGCTGGCATTAAGGCTTACATTAGAAAAATCAAATCCACACATCAAGGTGTTTGAAGTGTTTCCACCATTTGTTGACACCGATCTTACAAAAGCATTTGACACAGACAAATTAACTCCAGATGAAGTGGCCCTTGATTTGTATAACGCTTTGTTAAACGATGAGTATGCAGTAAGAAACGGGCAAACAAAAGAAGTATACCCAGCTTACCGGCAGGCTCCTGAAGTTGTTTTAAAACAATTCAATGGGATAGAAGCGTAAAAAGAGTGAGCTTTTTAACAAACCACCTTTGAGCTCTTAAACAAAGCCGCCAGGCCCTGTAAGCACCAACTTTGTGGTAATAAAATTTATCACCATGACAAAAGTTTGGTTTATTACGGGCAGTTCCCGGGGATTGGGAAGAGCACTTACAGAAGCAGTATTAGCTAAAGGCGATAAGGTAGCAGCTACTGCCCGTACACCGCAACAGTTAAATGACCTTGTATCGAAATATCCGCAACAAATACTTCCGCTTAAGTTAGATGTAACGAGTAAGAAAGAGATCACCGCCGCTGTTGAGCAGACCGTTAAACATTTTGGCCGTATCGACGTATTAGTGAATAATGCCGGTTTTGGCGTTGTTGGCGCAGCTGAAGCGTATACCGATGAGCAGGTACGCAGTCAGCTCGAAACAAATCTCTATGCCCCTATTGAAATTACCCGTGTGGTATTACCCTACATGCGTAAACAAAGAAGTGGCCGCATTTTGCAGATCAGTTCTATAGGCGGTCGTACGGGTAATCCGAGTTTATCTGTTTACCAGGCGGCAAAGTTTGGTTTGGGTGGATTTACAGAATCTTTGTCAAAAGAAGTAGCGCCGTTGGGTATCAAGGTTACTTCAGTTGAACCGGGCGGCTTTCGCACCGATTGGGCCGGCGATTCCCTGACCTATGCGCCTGTTGTTGAAGGTTATGAAACAACTGTTGGTGTACCTGTTGAATATTTTCAATCCCGTAAATTTGTTCCTGCAGGTGATCCGGTAAAAGCAGCTCAGGCAATGATAAACCTGGCAGATCATCCTGAACCACCCATGCACCTGATTTTGGGTAGTGAAGCTGCTGGTTTGTTAAAACAAGCTGATGAGCACAGAAAGGCTGAATTTGAAAAATGGCTGCCGGTTTCATTATCTACAGATCATGATGAAGCCATCAATTTCCTGGAAACAGCATATGGAAGGGAACTGCTTGGCAAAAAAAATTGATCTTTGTAAAAGTTAATAAAACCAGAAGATATGGCGCCAAAGCCGTCAAAACCTGAAATTGTTTACTCCTGTTACCACCAGGTGAGTCGCGGGGGTGAACAATTTGTTCAGGACCATGTGTTGAGTTATCACGTGTCGGGTACATTGATAGTAAACGATGGTAATAAGGAACATCAGTTTTCCGAGGGGGATATCCGTTTTGTGAAAAGAAATCAGTTGGGAAAGTTTGTTAAGACCCCACCTGCAAATGGTGTGTTTAAATCTGTTTCCATCATCATTGATCAGGAAACGCTGCGTAAACTGAGTATCGAGCATGGATACACGGCTTCCAAACACCATACCTCCGAATCTATTTTTAAAATTGCGCCGCATCCGTTGGTAAAGTCGTTTATGGATTCTTTACTGCCATATGAAAACCTGCCGGCTGAAGAAACCAGCAATTTACTGGCATTGAAAGTAAAGGAAGCGGTTTTATTATTATTGCGCAGCGAACCTGAATTAAAAAATGTTTTGTTCGATTTTACAGAACCTGGCAAGATCGATCTGGAAGCGTATATGCTTCAACATTACCAGTTCAATGTTGGGCTTCATCGTTTTGCCTATCTTACCGGCCGTAGTTTGGCTACCTTTAAACGCGATTTTGAAAAGGTGTTTCATACAAGTCCGGGCAACTGGTTACTACAAAAAAGATTACAGGAAGCGCATTACCTCATCAAAGAAAAAGGAAACAAACCTTCTGACGTTTATCTGGAAGTAGGCTTTGAAGACCTGTCGCATTTTTCGTATGCGTTTAAAAATGCTTATGGCGTTGCGCCGTCAAAGATCTAGTATTACCTTTATGCGATTACGACCCATAAAAATGGTTGAACCGCATGATAAGATCCTTTACGCTGGTATTATTTGCTTTACTGGTTAAAAACTTCGCTGCCGCTCAGGATACCATTCGTCCTGCTCATACTTTGAAAGAGGTGGTAGTGCCTTATCAGGCCGATAAATTAACACCGGTTACTTTTCAAAACATCAGCTCAAAAGAGCTCGATATAAAATCTGTTGGACAGGAACCGTCTTTTATCCTGAACCAATTGCCCTCCATTACCAATTATTCCGATGCGGGTAGCACCCAGGGTTATTCTTATTTTAGAATGCGTGGCATTGACCAAACCCGCATCAATATTTCATTGGATGGCGTTCCGCTAAACGATCCTGAAGACCAGGGCGGCTATTTCTCTAACTATCCCGATCTGCTGAACTCTGTTAGCAAAATGCAGGTACAACGCGGTGCGGGCACCAGTAAAAATGGCGTGGCCAGTTATGGCGGCAGTTTGCAGTTGTTCTCTCCTAACTTATACGATTCTGCCAAAACATCCATTGGTGTTGGTTATGGTTCCTTTAATAGTTTACGGGCTTTTGGTGAATACAACAGCGGTGTAAAAAATGGGAAAGCGTTGTATGCGCGCGTGTCTGAAGTATATTCAGATGGCTATAAATACAATTCTGCTAACAATTCCCAGTCTGCCTTTGTAAGTGGCGGCTGGTTTGGTAATAAAACATCGTGGAAGTTGAACGTTCTGGCGGGACATCAGCAGAACGAGCTGGCCTGGATAGGCGTTTCTGATTCGTTGATTGCTCATGACAGAAAAACAAACGCCAATAAAAATGAGAAAGACAAGTTTACCCAATGGATGACCCAATTGCTGAACAGGTGGCAATTAAGCAGTTCTTCTTCGCTGCAATCTGGCTTGTATTACTCCACATTGAAGGGCGGGTACGATTATGATAACAACAATTTTTTAGGATTGCCTTCTACTAACGAAATGTTCCACTATGCATTTCAATCGCAATTGGTGGGTTTTTACAGCAACTATAACCTGGCGTGGAAGGGGTTGGAATTTACAACCGGTGTTCACGGTAATATTTATAACCGTCAACATACTTTTACTGAGAAATCGTTAGGACAATTATATACAAACACCGGCTATAAGAACGAAGCCAGCGCTTTTGCGAAGGCTATTTATCACCTGGGTTGGCTGTCTGTTTTTACCGATCTTCAATATCGCTATACGGAGTTCGATTACCATGGAACCGTGCATTTAAACAAACTGAACTGGAATTTCTTCAACCCAAAACTGGGCGCAAGTATTCAAATAACTCCTGATGTGGTTGCCTATTACAGCATTGCCCGCACGGGCCGCGAACCAACAAGAAACGACCTGTTTCTGGGTAATGACAACCTGTTGGCAGATAGTGCAGGCAATCCGCTTATTTCCACTTCAGCTCCTGAATACGTGGTAGACCATGAGGCCGGTATGCGGTTCCAGTCAAAAAAATGGAACCTAAACCTCAACTGGTATTACATGAATTTTGAGAACGAGATTGTACTGAACGGAAAGTTTGGCCCTAATGGATTAGCGCTTACCAATAACGTGGAGAAAAGTTTTAGAACAGGTGTTGAGCTAAGCGCCACCTTTCATTTGAACCGGCATTTTACCTTCATCAATAATTCCTCCTTTAACCACAGCCGCATAAAAGAACAAAAGGTAACCTTCAGCCCCATACTTACGCCTGCAGTGATCGTTAACCAGGAAGTAGTGTATGGTTATAAAAACTTTTCAGTAGCGATGGCTGTACGTTATCAGGATAAATCGTTTATTGATTTCGCCAATACTTCTTCTATAAAAGGCTATACATTATTGAATGCGCGTGTTGGCTATAACTTCAGGAAATTCGAGGTTGCTGTTTTTGCCAACAACCTAACCAATGCCAAATACTACAACAATGGCTATGTTGATTATGATGGAAGCAAAAAGTATTTTGTACAGGCGCCCACTACGGTGTATGCTTCCATAAAATATACCTTATGATGCATTTTTTCGATATTGGGAACATAGCTGTTTCTGTAATGGGATATCCTATTAGCTGGGTAGAACTGATTGGCACCCTGTTTGGATTGATCTCTGTGCTGTATGCTTCGCGGGCAAACATTCTTACCTGGCCAACGGGCATCATCAATGAGCTGTTTTTGTTTATCCTGTTTTTTCAGGTACAACTGTATGCGGATATGTTTTTACAGGTGTATTTTTTTATTGTTACCATCTATGGCTGGTACAACTGGAAAACAAATACCACAGAAAAGAAAATAACCACTACTACAAGTAAGGGAAGGCTGATATTGACTGCGGTCACGGTGATGGGCACTGTTGCGTTTGGTTATCTGTTTCAACACATTCATCTATTATTACCTGCCTGGTTTAAAACACCAGCAGCTTATCCATTTGCCGATTCTTTTGTGATGACCCTGAGTATTTTGGCCACTATCTTATTGGCAAGAAAAAAGCTGGAGAACTGGGTGTTATGGATAACTGGTGATGTAGTAGGTGTGGTGTTATATTTTAAAAAGCAGATCTATTTTCTTTCTCTGGAATACCTGATATTTTTAGGGCTGGCATCGTATGGCTTGTATCATTGGAACAAAACATTGAAAAATGGTTAAGGGGTTTGTGTTTGGCAAGTTTTTACCTTTTCATAAAGGGCATGAAGCAATGATTGATTTTGCTTTGAGCAACTGTGATTTTCTTACTGTATTGGTATGTGCCAGTGATAAAGAAACAATTTCAGGTGAGTTGAGAAAGGGCTGGATTGAAAAAACATTTCCGGCACAAAAGAATATCGAGGTAAGGGTACTGGATTATAAGGAAGATGAATTGCCCAATTCATCAGTTTCTTCAACAGAGGTTTCCAGGGTATGGGCCACTGTTTTTAAAGAACTGTTTCCTGATTATTCACTGGTGGTTACCTCAGAGCAGTATGGTTATTACCTGGCGGAGTTTATGCAGATCCAGCACCTGCCATTTGATATCCCCAAAAAGCTGGTGCCTGTTTCGGCTACTTCGGTGCGCAATGATCTGTTACCTAACTGGCAGTTTGTACCAGAAGCCGTGAAGCGCGATCTTGTTTTTAAAGTGGTTATTCTGGGTACAGAATCAACCGGTAAAACGACCCTTACAGAAAAACTGGCCGGCTATTTTAATTGTAATAAAGTAATGGAAGCGGGCAGGGACCTTATTCCCGATTCAAATGAATTCAGCATAGATGATCTGCATGCGGTGGCCAAAGAACATGCAAAACGGATTGATGAAGCCGCTGATGGCAGCAGTCCGCTTGTTATTATTGATACCGACATTCATATCACCCAATCATACTGCCGCTTTAGTTTTGAACAAGATCTTGATGTGCCCACTGCTATTTACCATTCCAACAAAGCGCAACTCTATTTATACCTGAATAACGATGTTGACTATTTTCAGGATGGAACCAGGTTAAGCAAAAAGGAGCGCGACCTGCTCGATGGTTTTCACCGGCAGGTATTACAGGAAGCCAATATTACCCCGGTAGAAATAAAAGGTAATTGGGAAGAACGGTTTCAACTGGCCATAGCGCAGATAAAGAAGTTGTGTATGTTACAGTATATTCATATATAAAGGTGAATGAGGTTTTATTGTTATATTATCAAGATGTAACATAAAATTCATATTGCGGTAATATGATCATCATACTACCAGGGAATCTTTGCCGCAAATAATTGCGAATGAGAAAATCATTTTTACTTACTTTCTTATTACTGTCCATTGCCTGTTTAACCCAGGCCCAGTTTACCCCCGGCAATCTGGCTGTGTTCAGAACCGATGCAAGCTCCAATAACACTACATTAAGTATTATTGAATTGAGCCGGGTTACCGCTGCGCAGCCGGCCCCGGTTAGTACTGTAGCTATTAATGGTACAACTGGCCCCAATGCTTTAAGAATTTCGGCTAGCGCTGGTACTACCGACTATCTCGCAAACTCAAACGATGGTTCCTTACTTTGTTTTACTGGTCATAACACAACTACTACATCTGGTAATATTAATGGAGTGGTGGCGCGCGGCGTGGGTACTTTAAATGCCGCAGGTACGTTTAGACTGGCCGCTACGTATAGCGGTATCGGTAGTCAACAAACACGCTGTGCCACTACGCTGGATAATTACAACTGGTTCATTGGCGACTAGGCTGGGGTATATACCAATGACGCTACTGCGCCCGATCCTGCAGGCAATTTTAAAGCTGTAAAAGCCTTTGGTGGAATCGTCTATATCTTCCAGTCAAGTGCCAGCGTACCGGTGGTAAGCACTATTTCTGCTACTACTGGTGGAACCATTACTGGTTTGCCTGGCCTGCCCAACGGACCTGGTAGCGGTGTTGATTTTTATCTGGTGTCTTCCGGTAGCAATGGCAGCGCATTCGATGTGTTGTACATTCTGGAGAGCACTACTATTACAGCTGGCTCTATTATAAAATATTCACTGGTAGGTGGCAGTTGGGTTAGCAATGGCACCTATACAACCAGCTTTGGTGGTTTGGGACTGGCTGCTGAAAAAAGCGGCAGCGGCTTTAACCTGTATGCTACCAGCGGCGTTGGCTCAACTGCGGCTAACAATGTTGTGCGTTTAACTGATGATGCAGGTTATAACACCCCTATCAATATTACAACTGCTAATAACGTTGTTTTATATACAGCGCCTGCGGGAACTATTATGAAAGGTATTGCCTTTACACCTGTAGTTTCTACCAGTCCATCGGTAATTCCATCACCTGTTTCCAAAAATTTTGGGAACGTATTTTCAGGTGCTGTTTCTACTGCGCAAACTGTTACACTGACTGGCGAAAATCTTTCCCCTGTTGCTGGCTCACTGACTGTGACTGCACCCAATACTAATTTCGAAGTTTCGAATGATGGTTTAACCTGGGGGCCTTCTACAACAGTTGCCTATACCGGTAGCGGCGCTTCCATCGGCAGCTTCCAGATCCGGTTTGCACCACAGTCGTCTGGCGCCAAATCAGGTATTGTAACCGTTACCGGCGGCGGCTTATCTGCTGCTGTTAATGTGGCTGTAAGTGGCTTAGGCGATAACAGCCTGTCGCTTGCATTCAGTACCTCAACAACCGCCTTCCTTAATCCGCCTTTTGTAAGTGGAACTATCAACGATGCAGGTGATCCGGCAAAACAAACCGGTATTATTGTTACCGTACAGGAAAATGGTATAGATATACCTGCTGCCAACTATACATTAACGGCTTCCAGCAGCAACACTGCCGTGGTGCCCAATGCTAATGTTACCATTACAACAGTTGATGGCCTGGCAACAGTGAAGATTGATCCGCTGGCAGTTGGTTACAGCAATATCACCTTAACACTTACCCGTGGTGTGGATAGCAAAACGCTTGTAATTAATTATGCGGCTTCTCAAAATCCGGGTGTTACTACTGTTAGTTACTGGCCTACTGGTATTGCCGATGCATCGGCTGCTATTGCGCTGGATGATAATTATATGATCATCGCTAACGACGAAAGCAATCTGTTGTATGTGTTTGATCGCAAAAGCTCTGGTTTACCCGTTAAAACGTATGATTTCAGCAGCTTGTTAGGGCTTGCAGATAATTCAGAAGTTGATATGGAAGCTGGTGCAAGAAGCATTGCCCACCCCGGAAAAATATACTGGATGGGCTCGTTGAGCAATAGTTCCAATTCTCCTTTTGGGCTTAAAGCCAATCGCAACAGAGTATTTACTGTTGATATAACTGGTACCGGTGCTGCTACTGCATTTACCTTTGGCAAACACGTTGACAACCTGCGTGAGCAGTTGATCATTTGGGGTGATGCCAATGGTTATAATTTTACTGCTGCAACCAATGCCGGAACAGATCCTAAAACCGCTGATGGTTTTAATGTAGAAGGCATGGTGTTTGGCCCGGATAATACTACTATGTACATCGGGTTTCGTGCGCCATTAGTGCCTATGGGCAGCGGTACAAAAGCGCTTATTGCGCCTATACAGGGGTTTGAAGACTGGTTCGATAATGGTACTCCTATTGCTATTGGAGCCCCTATTGAACTGGACCTCGGTGGCCGTGGCATCAGGGATATGATTAGGTTGTCGAATGGCGGTTATGTAATAGTTGCAGGTAACGTTGGTGGGGCTGCAACGGGCGCTCTCTTTAAATGGACAGGCAACCCTGCTGATGCACCCACGCAAATTACTACCATGGACGTCAGTGCCCTGAACGTGGAAGGCGTAATGCAAATTAATGCAGGAAGTGTGCTGATGGAAGACAGGCTGCAGGTGATCAGCGACAATGGCGACGATGCCTTTTATGGAGATGGTATTGCTGCTAAAGATCTGGCGCAGGATAATTTTAAAAAGTTCAGTTCAAATATCATAGTGGCAACTGTTGGCAATCCATTGCCAATAACATTTGAATCTTTCACCGCTAGCAAACAAAACAAATCAGTGGTGTTGAACTGGAAGAGTGCACAAATGGAAGAGGTTGAGAAATTTGAAATACTGCGTTCTTTAAATGGTAAAGATTTCACTTCAATTGGTTTTGTGCCGGCCTTTACGGTTCAAACCACGTATTCATATACCGATAATGCAGTTACTGCCAGCGGTAAAGTTTATTATCGTGTTCGCTCAATTGAGCATGGCGGCGTAAGCATGGTAACTCCGATCCGGTATATTGATTTTGACAGTCAATTGCCAATGATCACGCTCTATCCGAACCCTGTTGTAAACAACCGGTTCTCGATAGTGGCAGATAAGCCAGGTACAAAAACAGTAGCTGTGTACAGCAGCAATGGTACACTGTTCTGTCAGTTTGTTTTCAACGGACAGGTAACGGATGTTTCTACTATTGGCTGGCCTAAAGGCTGGTACCTGATCAACATTAAAACAGTTGATGGGGCTACTGCTACTTACAAAGTGATAGTACAATAAGTATAAGCAACAAGGTTATAACAAGGCCCTCCTGACTAGTTAGGAG
>CBIMFG010000022.1:0-11928 GCA_966243125.1 uncultured Niastella sp. | reverse complement strand
CGTTTGTATGTGATGTTGCATGCCAGCTTACCAGTTTGAAAAAATACGGTTGAAAATTTCGTCCACCATGTTTTTGATGATGGTTTCGTTTAATTGAGCTTCGGCCGTAGGTAACGGCACATTAGCTCCGTAGTCGAAGTTACGGGAAACATCGGCTTCAAAATTCTTTGTTGCGTCCAGATTGTTCCTGAAATTTATATGTACAGTTACGGTAAGACGCTGAATAGACGCCTGTTGCTGGCTGCCATTGGTACCAGCAGAAATACCCGATGTGGTTACATTATACCCGGTTACCGTACCATTGATGTCGTAATGCGCATCTTCATTCTGCACGCCGGTTAACCTGGTTTGGTTCATGATCTTCTGGCGCAGTTTATCGGTTAACTGCGGGCTTAACTGCGGATTTACATACCGGGCCTTGTTCTCAATATAATTCACCCTAAAGGTTTTTACTTCAGGGGGAATGGAACCGATGTCTTTAAATGAATAACAGCCTGTAAACAACAGGGCAACAGGTAATAGAAAATAAGCAAGCAGGGTTCCAGGTTCCAGGTTCCAGGTTCCAGGTTTTGGGGCCTTGTAACCTGCAACCTGTAACTTGTAACTTGCAGCTTTAATTTTTTTAAACTCACTCTTTAATATCATACTCTTTCAGTTTACGGTACAGCGTTCTTTCACTAATACCCAGGTCAAGGGCTGCATCTTTCCGTTTGCCCTTATGCTTTTTAAGTGCTTTCTCTATTAATTCTTTTTCCTTGTCCATAATGTTCAGCGACTCATCTACTTCTTCATGATGATGAATGTCGTCGTTATCATGATGGATCATTACCGGTTGGGCCGGACCCTGTACAACTGGTTGTACATAGGCAGTGGGCAACAGCTCTTTTGACTTCAACTCGTTTATTAACGTTTGATTCTGCACGCTGGTACCCGGGTTTTGCAGAATATCTACAAACATCTTTTTCAGCTCGGTCACATCTTTCTTCATATCGAAAAAGAGCTTGTACAAAATTTCGCGCTCGTTGGCAAACTCGTGCCCATTGGCCACGGGGTTGCCGCTTCCACTGGCCAGCACTGGCAGGCGGTTCATATCCCGGTTGGGGAGGAACCGTTTTAACTCAGTGGATGAAACCATTTTATCGGAAGCCAGCACCGAAATTTGTTCTGCAATATTCTTTAATTCACGCACATTACCGGGCCAGGCATAATTTATTAACACATCTTTGGCCTCCTCATCTAACTGTACCGGCGTGGTTTTATAGCGTTCTGCAAAGTCAACACAAAATCGTCTGAACAGCAGGGGAATGTCTTCAGTGCGGTCGCGCAGCGAGGGCACCCTGATGGGCACCGTGCTTAACCGGTAATACAAATCTTCTCTGAATTTGCCATTCTGGGTAAAAGTAAGCAGGTCCTTATTGGTAGCGGCAATTACGCGCACATCGGTTTTTTGTACTTTGGAAGAACCTACGCGAATGAACTCACCTGTTTCCAGCACCCGCAGCAGACGGGCTTGTGTACCCAATGGCATTTCTCCAATTTCATCGAGGAAAATGGTGCCGCCGTTCACTGTTTCAAAATAACCTTTACGGGCATCAACAGCGCCGGTGAAGGAGCCTTTTTCGTGACCGAACAACTCCGAATCAATAGTGCCTTCATGAATAGCGCCACAGTTTACTGCAATAAACGGGTTGTGTTTGCGAGCCGATAAGGCATGAATGATCACTGAAAACGCTTCTTTACCTACACCGCTTTCTCCGGCGATCAGCACAGTCAGGTCGGTATTGCTTACCTGTGCAGCTACCTGCAAGGCAAAGTTCAATGCCGGCGAGTTGCCGATAATGCCGAACCTGTTTTTGATACTTTGAATATCCACTTTCTACTAATTTATTTCAGATACCCTCTGCGGTTATCGGTGATGATTTTGCATGAAGGTGATCCGGATTATTTTAATCAGGGCTATACCCTGTATAAGTTATGTAATAAGCCTGCCCTTATGAAGTAAAGGGCTGGTTTGGCACTTTTGCCAAACTGTTAGTTACAATCAGGTGATTTATTCAGGGTTCCGTTTACCGGTTATCAGGGTTCAATTTTTCCAATTAAGGTGGCTACTGTACAATCAGTTACTTTAACCATTACATATTGGCCTTTGTTCAATTGGTATTGTTCTTTTGGAAACACTATTACTTTGTTCTGGCTGGTACGGCCCATCCAATCCTCGTCGCTGCGTTTGCTGTTTCCTTCTATCAACACTTTAACTGTTTTGCCTAAGTCTTTCAGGTTACTTTTATGGCTCAGCGCATTTTGCAGTTTTACCACTTCCGCTAACCGCCGTTTCTTTACGTCTTCAGGTATATCGTCTTTATAGCGGCGGGCAGCCAGGGTTCCCGGGCGCTCACTGTAAAAGAACATATAGCTCATATCGTACTTACTGTGCTCCATAATGCTCAGCGTATCCTGGTGGTCTTCTTCTGTTTCAGTACAAAAACCGGTAATCACATCTGAGCTAAGGCCGCAGTCGGGTATTATTTCCATAATGCGATCAACCTTGGCCATATACCATTCGCGGGTATAGGTACGGTTCATCAATTGCAATACACGGGTTGAACCGCTTTGCACCGGCAGGTGAATGTATTTACAAATGTTCTCGTGCTTCGCTATGGTGAACAACACGTCATCGGTAATATCTTTCGGGTGCGAAGTAGAAAAGCGAACGCGTAACAAAGGATTCACCTGCGCCACCATTTCAAGCAGGTTGGCAAAAGTTACGGCTTCGCCGGTAGTAGCCGTTTCAGCTACCCAATGGTAGCTGTCTACGTTCTGGCCCAGCAGGGTTACTTCTCTATAGCCGTTATTGAACAGTTCGGTACATTCTTTTACAATAGAATGGGGATCGCGGCTGCGTTCGCGGCCACGGGTAAAGGGCACTACGCAAAACGAGCACATATTATTACAACCGCGCATAATGCTTACAAAGCCCGATACGCCATTGCTATCGAGGCGAATGGGAGAGATGTCGGCATAGGTTTCATCGCGGCTCAGCAATACATTCACGGCCTTTTGGCCGGTTTCGGCTTCCATGATCAACGCGGGCAGGCTACGGTAGGCATCGGGGCCCACCACCATATCAACCAGCTTTTCTTCTTCCAGAAACTGGGCCTTCAGGCGTTCGGCCATACAACCCAGTACGCCAATGAGGGCGCCGGAATTGTACTTTTTAACCTTTCGCAGTTCGGTAAGGCGTTTGCGAACGGTTTGTTCGGCCTTTTCGCGAATGGAACAGGTATTGATCAGCACCAGGTCGGCTTCCTCAAAATTGCGCGTGGCGCCAAATCCGTTTTCATTTAAAATAGACGCTACAATTTCGCTATCGGCAAAATTCATTGCACAGCCATAGCTTTCGATAT
Source organism: uncultured Niastella sp. (assembly GCA_966243125.1). Taxonomy (GTDB): domain Bacteria; phylum Bacteroidota; class Bacteroidia; order Chitinophagales; family Chitinophagaceae; genus Niastella. Next base: position 8,524 of record CBIMFG010000022.1, on the reverse strand, counting down.
AGAATTTTTTATTATATGCAGTAGGGTCATTTACAAAGGGGGCATAGGCTTCTCCCTGCTTACTTTCCTCGTGCATCGTATGATTCATCCGCTCTAACATCAACAATTCAGTTTTTGGGATGGCAAAGATAGCCAAAAAAGGGTTTCAATGACAGGTTGACAGGGGAGAAGATGTTCAAAACAAGGGGATTGGGTTCTTAAGATAGTCTGGTTCTGAGTTCTAAGTTTTTAGTTCTTAGTTTTTAGTTCTTAGTTCCGAGTTCCAGGTTCAGGGTTCCAGTTACCTTGAACCTTAAACTTTAAACCGGGAACTTGAAACCTGGAACCTTGGACCCGGCAACCGGAAAACTGGTAACCGGCTACTAAAAAGAAAGGTTCTTATTTTCCGTACAGCACATACCCATACGTCTTGTTGCCTATTTCGCGGGCTTTTTTAGGGAAGAGGGTAAACATGATGTTATAAGGGAATTTGAAGGAAGGCAGTTTGCGGCCAATGCGATCGCCTTCATCGAGCAGGTAAATATTATCGTGTACTTTCCACCCGTGGTTGGTGAAAAAAGAAATAGGGTCGTCTACATCAAATTGCAGGGGCGTTTTGGTTAACATTTTGTTTAGCACGCCGGTACGCCGGTGCCGGCGTAACCCGCCGCTGTAATCCATGATCCAGTACTGAAAGGTAGGCACCGCAAAAAGGTCTTTTGAAAGGCGGGCTCCCTGTTCGTTGCTCAAATAACCCACTACGCCTTCGGTAATAATAAGGGCGCGTTTGGTTTCGGCCCCCAGCCGTACAAACAGGGCCTTACGTTCTGCGTCGTTGCGGAGGTCCACCGGAATGCGTTGCAGGTGACAGGCGGGTTTATCATTTGCCAGCAACTGGCTTTTATATTCAATCATGTGCGGAAAATCAACTTCTACCCAACGAATGTTTACCGGCAGCGGCATGCGGTAAGGCCGCGTATCGAGGCCGGCGCCTAAATTAATAACAGTGTCAATACCCCGTTCAATAGCTTCATTAATAAGCCGGTCAATGCCGGTAGTGCGGGTTGTCATGGCAAAGGCCATGTGTTTTTTTATGGGCGTGGCTTCCACCATTTGAAAACCTTTTTCACCAGCCAGTTTACGCGCGAATGCATCTTTAAAGGCGGCATCGGGGCGTTCTGATTCCAGTGCTCTGAAGGCAGCGATCCAAAGCGCTGTGTCTGATACGTTATTGATTAATTGATCTTGCATAAACAGCCTCACTTTTACTTTTCGAAAACGTTTGTACTTTACTGTAACCAGTGCTTATATAAATTTAATCAATTTTTTGGAGAGTGGGAGCGGCTTGCAGCCTGAGATGTTGGCAAATTGAGGCCGGAAAATAACATTGATATTATTAATAAAATGTATCTTCATAAACATCCTGCCTTATTAAATCTTCTTGCATACTACCACTTTGAAGACCAACTCATTCTTAACTTCAAAAACAATACTCATGAGTGAATCAACAACTGTTCAAACAACAGTGAACCCAAACAAGGCCTTATGGGAAAAGGGCGACTTTACGCAAATTGCTGATACCATGCGCGAAAGCGGCACTGCGTTGGTTGCCAAACTGGGTATTAAACCTGGTATGGATGTACTCGATCTTGGTTGTGGTGACGGTACTACTGCACTTCCCGCCGCCCGGCTGGGAGCTAAAGTATTAGGAGTAGATATTGCCGCCAACCTGGTGGCTGCCGCCAATAATCGTATTAAGGCAGAAGGGCTCACCAATATTACCGTGCGGGAAGGTGATGCTACCAATTTGGAAGGAATTCCTGATGAAAGTTTTGACCTGGTGCAAAGCATTTTCGGTGCCATGTTTGCACCCAAGCCTTTTGATGTAGCAAAAGAAATGGTTAGAGTGGTTCGCAAAGGGGGAAGAATTGTAATGGGTAACTGGATCCCTAACGATCCTACACTGGTTGCACAAATATTGAAGATCAGTTCGGCCTATACACCGCCGCCACCAGAAGGATTTGTTAGTCCGATGTTATGGGGTGTTGAAGACCAGGTGAAAGAACGATTTGTACAAGCAGGTATTCCTGCAGAAAATATTTCTTTTGAGCGCGATACTTATATTTTCTACGGACTGTTTTCACCAACCAATTTTGTTGAAAAGTTCAAACAGTTTTATGGCCCTACCATGAATGCGTTTGATGCAGCTGAAAAGAATGGTAAGGCTGCCGAGCTGCAACGCGAGCTGGAAGAATTGTTCAATAAGGAAAATAGAAGCGGTAATGCAAATACGACTTCTATTCCGGCTACCTTCCTGCGGGTAACGGTGAAGAAGTAAAAGGTAAGAAGTAGGAGGTAGGAAATACGAAGTTCGCGAGTTTCCTACCTCTTACTTCCTGCTTCCTACCTCGATTACTGACTTTGCTGGTTCTTCAAATAATTATAAAACGCTTCCTGCGGGCAATACTGTTGTACGCCTGCTGACCATTCCATTGTTTCGAGGTTGCTGGAAAGCAATTGGGTTTTAGTGGCTGGTGTAAATTGAATATTGATAAAATCAAGTACCTGCTTTTTGATGGATTCATCATACACGGGGAACACCACTTCAACGCGGCTGCGCAGGTTGCGCTTCATCCAATCGGCAGAGCCAAGGTACATCTCTTGCTGTCCTTTATTATGAAAAATAAACACGCGGCTGTGTTCCAGGTATCTGCCAACCACCCTTATCAATTCGATGTTTTCGCTTAAGCCGGGTACACCAGGCTTTATGCGGCATATACTGCGCACACATAATTTAACAGGAACACCTGCGCGGGATGCTTCGTAGAGTTTATTGATCACTTCTTCCTCTTCAAGGTTGTTCACTTTGATAATAATTCCGGAAGGCAATCCTTGTTTGGCGGCTGCAATCTCGTTTTCTATTAACTGAACAAATTTCTCCAGGCTTCCAAACTGACTTACCAGTAAATGTTTGAATGGCTCGGGTTGTTTACGCTCGTATAAATAAAGGAACATCGACTCCAATTCATTGCATAGATCGGGGTTAGAAGTGAACAAACCCATATCGGAATAGATGGCTGCTGTTTTTTCATTGAAGTTTCCCGTGCCGAAGAAGGCATACTTTTTTTCTTTACCGTTTTCGCGGCGTTTTATTAAGGCTGCTTTTGCATGCACTTTTATACCGGGAATACTATAGGTGATCTCAACACCGGCCTTTGCCATTTGATTAGCCCAATGCAGGTTATTGGCTTCATCGAACCTTGCTTTTAATTCTACAAAAGCCTTTACCTTTTTGCCGTTTTTGGCGGCACTGATCAGGGCGTTTACAATGTGTGAGTCCTGGGCTACGCGGTAAAAGGTGGCCATTATTTCTGTTACATCCTGATCTAACACTGCCAGGTTGAAAAACACCAGTACATAATCATACGATTGATATGGGAAATTAAGCAGGTAATCCTGGTTGGCGATGGCGTTGAAATAATTGCCGTATAATAACAGGGATGGATGTTTTAAAGGCGTCCAGGCTGATTGCTGTAAACCGCCGCCATTGGGATTGGGAAATCTGAAAAAGTCACTGCTGCTAAAATAATGCCCCACTGGCAACATTTCTCCTTCTTCCAGTTGAAATTGTTGTCGGCAGAATTTTATCAACTCCTCCGGCATGGAGGCATCGTATTGAAAGCGGGAGGGAGCGCCGGTTTTACGTAAGTCGAGGCCGCGTTGCAATACTTCTACAAAATCGGCTTCATCCTCTGTGTCGTCGTCTACATGTAAATCGGCATTGCGATTTATTTTAATGGTATATATGCCTTTGAATTCAAAATCCTTGAACAGCGATTGAATGCCCAGCCTGATGATATCATCCAGGTATACGATGTAATGTTTATCCTCGACCTTGCTCAAGGTGAAAAACCGGGGCAGACTATTGGCTGGAATGTTCAGCACAATTTTCAGATCGTTCAGGCGGCGGCCTGCGTTTACATGCACCAGAAAATAAAGCATTCTATCTTCAAGGAACACATTGGTATGTGAAGTGATGGTTACCGGCTGCAGGTAGGATAACACTTTCGACATAAAAATATGCATGATCTCCTCATAGTGTTTCTGCAGGAAAGTAACATTGCCGTAATAGAGATGAATATGCTGATTGTCCAATTCGGGTAATACTACCTGTTCCAGTATTTTTCTGGATGCAATGCTTTGGTTGTATACTTCCCGGCGGGCATCATATAAGGCTTTTAATTGCATTTGCTTTTTTTCGGGCGATGCATGTTCTACCACATTTTCCAATTCAGCCAGTCGTACCCGGGCAAATTCATCGAGGTTGCTGCCATGAATGGCCAGGAACTTTATTTTATCATAGATTTTGAGGTCATCCTGTAAAGCTTCGTCCAACACTCGTTTGTTGAAAGAGAGCCAGCTCAGGTCGCGGTCATTAAAAATATTTATCTCCATAAAAGTTATTAAATAAAACCTACGTGCAATGTTAAATAGTTGGTTCAATCAACGTTAAAAGAATAATTATAGTACCCTTACGCTGATATTGGGTAACATTTATATATGAATTGGCTACTTCCACATGAAAGACTTATTAAATGATTAAAACATGTCAATTGTGTGGTGTAGGTTTGCGGAAAATTTGTAGATGAGCTTTAGCATAAGAAAGGAAAAGCTGGTGATCCCCATTATGGCTTTATCGGCTGGTTCCATAGTGGCCAATTTGTATTATAGCCAGCCAATACTGAACAGGATCGCGCAATCTTTTGGGAGGCCTGAAAGCCAGGTGGGCAAAATAAGCATGTTGTCGCAACTGGGTTATGGGGTGGGAATGTTCTTTCTGTTGCCGCTGGGCGATAAAGTGAACCGTAAGAATCTGATACTGGGTGTATGTGTGTTGTTGATGCTGGCCTTGCTGGTAATGGCGCGGGTAGATAATCTACCGCTGTTATTATTCACCAGCTTTTTATTAGGGCTTTTTTCAACCCCCACCCAAATTCTGCTGCCTATGGCGGCCATCTTGGGTAAAGAAAACCGGGGCAAAACGGTAGGAAAAGTATTCAGCGGTATTTTGACCGGCATCTTAGGATCACGTATCATCAGCGGCTGGCTGGCCGACATGTGGGGCTGGCAAAGTGTGTTTGTTTTTTCGGCGGTGCTGGTTTTAATAAGCTGTTTGTTGTTGTATTATTTTCTGCCAGAAATACCTATCAAGTTTAAAGGAAATTATGCCAGTCTTTTAAAGTCAACCCTGCAGTTGGTATCGCAATACAAAACACTCAGACAGGCAGCTCTACTGGGTGCTTTTACCTTTGGCATCTTTTGTTCATTCTGGACCACCCTGACCTTTCATTTGAGTGGGGCACCGTTTCACTATTCGTCTTCTCAGATCGGCCTCTTCGGAATCATAGCCATTGGCGGCGCCCTGGTAGCGCCTTACTTTGGAAAAATGGCCGATAAAGGAAACGCCATCAACAACCTGTTTTTGACTGTGGGAATGGTAATTGTAAGTTTGATTGCTTTACAGTTGTTTCCTGTTTCGGTTGTAGTGTTGTGCCTGGTGGTGTTTTTCCTTGACATTGGCGTGCAAGCCACGCAAATCACCAACTTTACGCGTATTTATAGTTTGAATGAAGAAGCGCACAGCAGATTGAATACGGTTTATATGACCACTTATTTTATTGGTGGGGCCATGGGCACCTTCTTTGGCTTATTAAGCTGGAAGCTCGGCGGCTGGCATTTTGCACTTTGGCAAATGTTGTTGTGGAGTGTGATTGCGCTGGTGATTGTGGTGTTGTCGAAGAAGAATAAGTTATAAAACGAAAACAGACAATCCGTAAAGACTGTCTGTTTTATTGAGCGGAAGACGAGGTTCGAACCCGCGACCCTTAGCTTGGGAAGCTAATACTCTACCAACTGAGCTACTTCCGCATACAACTAAGTTAATTAAAAATTACACGCAACCCTAAAATTACCACAAAGGTTTTCCCTGATAGTAATCAAGGATCTTTGTACGCAAAATATAATCGTACCGGGCAATAATGAGGTTTATATTGGCGCGGTCGTAGTTGTTTTTTGCAATCAGATAATCAACCGAGGTAGCGGCGCCATTGTTGAACCGTACTTCCGCAGCGCGGAACGATTCGGCATACGCAGCCACTTGTTCAAGCAGTACCTCGTATCTGTTCTTTGCTGCCGTCATATTAAAATAATCCTGCTCTATATTTTGCTTTAACTGGATCTGTCTTGTTTTTGAGGTAAACGCTGCATTTTTAAGATCGATCTTCGCCATCGCTATCTGGTTGCGAAACCTGAAATTATTAAAGATAGGTATGCTGATGCCCACCCCTACATATGTACGGTAGTTATTGCTCAACTGATCGTAGTAATCAATTTTATGAAAAGAAGAATCCAGCATCGTGCTGGAGTAGGGGGTGTAAAATCCACCACCCAGCCCAATGCTGGGAAACAGATTGCCCTTTGCTGCCTGAACTGCTTTCTCCGCACTCTTTGTACGCAAGTCGGCGGCTTTTATAATAGCCAGTTGTTGTAATGCAATGGTGAAAATGCTGTCGGGCGTTGTGGTATAATTCATTTCAACCTGGTCGGCCCGCAGTCTTTCCACCTGAAGGTCGCGGTTGTAAGGTTCATTCATCAATTGGGCAATAGATAACTTTGCCCCATCGAGCGCATTCTGATTGGTGATGATGCTTACTTTGTTATCGGCCAACAATCCTTTCAGATCTGTAAGATCCGATGGTTTTATGGCGCCCTCGTCGTTCATAAGCTGCAGGCGTTCTACCTGTTTCTGGGCTACCTCTGCTGTTTTTTGCGACTGTTGTAACAGGTCGCTGCTGGTGAGTATTTGCAGATACGCTAGTATCACGTTCAGCATCAGCTGATCTTTACTGGTTTGTAACTCCATTTTGCTGGCTTCATACGCATACTGACTGCTTTTGAGCGTATTCATCAACCGAAGGCCATTGAACAAGGTTATATTGGCCGTTACCTGGTAACTGCCTGAGGTTTGCTGCTGGTTTACGTAACCGTTGGTGCTAAGGTCAATACTACGGCCCTGGTTCAGCGTATGATCTATGTTGCCGCTTACGTTTGGTAACAGGTTGGCTTTTGACTGCCGCCAGGTTACTGCTGCCCGCTCCATGCTGAAGTCGCTTTGCTTTACATCCAGGTTATTATTCCACGCTGTTTGTACGCACTCCTGTAATGATAATGGACGACCGGTGGTCGTTTGAGACCGGCCATCCATATACATTATCATGGCTATATTCAACACTAAAAAAATCCTTATTGTCATTTTAAATTGCTCTTGTTGTAAATTGTATTATCCGTTATACTATTGGCAGGCTGTAAGCCGCAAGCTGCAAGCCATCGCGGCAACATCCAATTGGCTGTCTTCCCACTTCAACATTCAATATTCAGCATTCAATATTCAACATTTCTTCCCTTGCTCATTCCTCATTTCTCTGTTCTTCATTTTTAATTTCCCTGCTCAATTCTTCCATCCAATAAATTAATAATGTGCGAACCATACCCTGCATTCTTCTCAGAGTGAGTAACCTGTATAATGGTTACGCCTTCTTTATTCAGTTGTTTAAACAGGTCCATGATCTCTTCGCCTTGTTTTGAATTCAGGTTACCAGTAGGTTCATCGGCGAGCAAGAGTTTGGGTTTCGCTATGAGGGCGCGGGCTATGCCTACCAGTTGTTGCTGTCCGCCTGAAAGCTGGGTAGGGAAGAGGTCTTTTTTGCCCACGATATTAAAACGATCTATCATGTCGGCCACCATGGCCTTGCGCTCATTTGTTTTGATGTTTTGATATATGAGCGGCGTTTCAATATTCTCGTAAACGGTTAGCTCATCAATAAGATGATAGGCCTGAAATACAAAACCTACATGTTGCTTATATATTTGTGAGCGTTGCTTTTCTTTCAGGGAATGTACTGGCTGGTTCATAAAAATATATTCGCCTTCATTGGCATCATCGAGCATGCCCAGTATGTGCAGCAGGGTTGATTTACCTGAACCGGATGGTCCCATAATGGAAACAAATTCACCTTCCTTAATCGTTAGATTAATATCTTTTAATATGAATGTTGGTTTACCGCCTACCTGGTACCATTTTGAGATGTGCTTCAGTTCAATCATATGTTTTGTTCTTGGTTCTTAATTATGTCCCAATACATGCCAGAATGTAATGGGGTGATTTGCAAGATACTATAAGGGATTCACTAGAATGTCCGTTTGTTTTCGATACAGAAACTGTTCGCTTTTGATACAATACAGCTTCAAGCTTCAAGCTTCAAGCTGTAAGCTGCAAGCAATACAGCCTCACTCTGCTTTTAAACTCTTTACAGGATTCGTCATTGCCGCTTTAATAGTTTGGAAGCTTACTGTTACAATAGCTATCAATGCTGCAGCTACACCGGCCATAATAAATACCCACCAGCTGATGTTGGTGCGATAGGCAAAGTCCTGCAACCAGGTATGCATAACCCACCAGGCCAGCGGAAAGGCAATCACGGCTGCT
>CBIMFG010000021.1:0-12096 GCA_966243125.1 uncultured Niastella sp. | reverse complement strand
TTGTCCTGCCGGAGCGATTTGATTTTTAAACCAAAGATGAGGCGAATGCTTTCATTTTCTGAGATCATAAGGCAAAATAAGCCAAATATTAAAAATGTCGAAAATAAATTTATTAGCGAAAATTTCGCTTTCGAAATATTTTTCTATATTAGTATAAAATTAGGCTTATGAGAAAACCTTCCACTCATGCTCCGCGTGATAGCAACAAAGCCTGGCATATTGAGGCGCCCCTGCCCGCAGCCTACGAAGACATACTAACCAATGATGCACTCAACTTCCTTGTAGAATTGCAACGGCGCTTTAACCATGCCAGGAAAATTTTATTAATGGAAAGAACAACCATTCAGCATCAAATTAACCATGGATGGAAACCACATTTTCTGCCGGAAACAGCCACCATTAGGGAAAGTGCCTGGACGATTGCTCCGGCGCCTGCCGACCTGCACAACAGAAGGGTTGAAATAACCGGCCCGGTAGAAAGAAAAATGATCATTAATGCCCTGAATTCAGGTGCCAATATCTTTATGGCAGATTTTGAAGACAGTAATACACCTACCTGGGATAATACCATTCAGGGACAGATCAATTTAAAAGATGCCATTAATAAAACCATTAGTTATGTAAATGATAACGGGAAGGAATACCGGTTACATGAAAAAGTAGCTACGCTGATGGTGCGCCCAAGAGGCTGGCATCTTGAAGAAAAACATATTCTGATCGATGGCGAACCAGCCAGCGCCAGTCTGGTTGATTTTGGTTTGTACTTTTATCACAATGCACGAACCCTGCTCCTGAATGACACGGGTCCTTATTTCTATTTACCCAAGTTAGAGAGCTACAAAGAGGCCAGGTTATGGAATAATGTGTTTGTGTTTGCCCAGGATTATTGCGGCATTCTTCAGGGAACCATCAAAGCTACGGTGCTGGTAGAAACCATCCTGGCCGTTTTTCAGCTGCATGAAATATTATGGGAACTGAAAGACCATTCTGCAGGCATGAATTGCGGAAGATGGGATTATATTTTCTCTTACATTAAAAAATTCCGGAACCGACCGGGTTATGTTTTGCCCGATCGCTCACAGGTAACTATGGTGGTGCCGTTTATGCGGACGTATACTCAGCTGGTAATACAAACCTGTCATCAAAGACAAGCCCATGCTATTGGGGGTATGGCTGCTCAAATACCGGTGAGAAATGATAGTGCAAACGAAATTGCTTTTGAAAAAGTAAAAGCCGATAAATTAAGAGAGGTCAATGATGGCCACGATGGCACCTGGGTAGCACATCCCGGTTTGGTGCCCGTTGCTTTGGAGATATTTAATAAGCATATGCCCGGCGCCAACCAGTTGCATCGAAAAAGGGAAGATTTTAGCTGCACCGAAGCAGACTTGCTCTTGGTTCCGGAGGGTACTATTACTGAAGCGGGCGTTAGGGCAAATATTTCCATTGGTATTTTATATATGGAAAGCTGGCTGCGTGGCAATGGGGCGGCGGCCATTTTTAATTGCATGGAAGATGCGGCTACGGCAGAAATATCCAGATCGCAGCTATGGCAATGGCTACGTAATAAAGCACGGCTTGCCGATGGCCGGATATTTAACCAGGAATTGTATGAAGACTGGCGTGACGAAGAAATTGAAAAAATAAAACAGCTGGTTGGTTCAATACAATACCAGCAGGGGCAATTTGTACAGGCAATTTGTTTATTCAACAAACAGGTGGTGAATGATACGTTTGAGGAGTTCCTCACTTTGTTGGCATATGAAACCCTGCTTGTAAAAGTTGAAAGAAAAGACAGCCGGCAACAGCCATTCAGCACCGGCAAATTGCAAAAGGAAACCATAGCATAAAAATATACTGGAACAGTACTTCATTACATCACCTAATAAAATTCGGTTATGACCAGAGATCAACAAATATTGCAACTGACAAACGAATGGGAAAATAATCCGAGATGGACAGGTATTAAGCGTCCATATACTGCCGACGAAGTTTTAAAATTAAGAGGCAGAGTAAACATTGAGTATTCTCTGGCCAGCCAGGGGGCACAAAAACTTTGGAAGCTATTACATACACAACCATATGTAGCCGCTCTTGGGGCGCTAACAGGAAATCAGGCTATTCAGGAAGTAACTGCCGGTTTAGATGCCATTTATTTAAGCGGCTGGCAGGTAGCAGCAGATGCCAATAACTCAGGAACTATGTATCCTGATCAATCTTTGTATCCTGTTAATTCGGTTCCGGATGTGGTAAAACGCATTAATAATGCCTTGCTTCGTTGTGAACAGGTAGATTCGGTAAACGGCATTACAACTACCGATTGGATGTGCCCGATTGTAGCTGATGCAGAAGCTGGCTTTGGCGGAAACCTGAATGCTTTTGAATTAATGAAGGCTATGATTGAAGCCGGCGCCGCCGGCGTACATTTTGAAGACCAGTTATCGAGTGTAAAGAAATGCGGACATCTTGGTGGTAAAGTGCTGGTGCCAACCCAGGAAGCTATTAACAAGCTGGTGGCTGCCCGGCTGGCCGCTGATGTAATGAATACCTCAACGCTTGTTATTGCACGAACGGATGCCGAAGCGGCCAATCTTTTGACATGTGATATTGATACAAGGGACCTGCCTTTTGTTACCGGCAAAAGAACCAATGAGGGATTTTATCATGTACGCAATGGCGTGGAGCAATGCATTGCCAGAGGCATCGCTTTTGCACCCTATGCGGATATGCTTTGGATGGAAACATCACACCCTGATATTGGCATGGCAAAACAGTTTGCACAAGGCATTCATGAGCTGTATCCAGATAAATTACTCGCATATAACTGTTCTCCATCATTTAACTGGAAACAACATTTAAGCTTGGGTGAAATGGAAACTTTCCGTGAAGAATTGGCTGCACTGGGATTCAAATTCCAGTTCATCACACTCGCTGGTTTTCATGCATTGAATACTTCCATGTTCGAATTATCGAAGTCGTATAAAGAAAAAGGAATGGCGGGTTTTTCTGAATTGCAGCAAAAAGAGTTTGATCTTCAGGTTAATGGTTTTAAAGCAGTAAAACACCAGAGTTTTGTAGGTACCGGTTATTTTGATATGGTACAAAATGTTATTCAACAGGGAATATCCTCCACTGTTGCCCTGAACAATAGCACAGAAACAGCCCAATTCCAATAATGATGCATTGATAGGTAGAAAGCTAAAAAGCCTGTAAATCAATTTAGATTTACAGGCTTTTTTCGTCGTATTGCGCTCGTTACTATCAGTAACAAATACCCTCTTATACTGCCAACCGAAGCAATTTGAACATTTTTGACAGGAAATTCAACAAATGTTCCATCCATCGGCAGTTGATTTATTTGTAAATTTATATATGCCTGGTAACAGGCATAACTACACTTCTAACGCCAGCTGATTGCTTTACATTACTATAATAAGTTGAAGTTTTTTATAATCTAACTAACTGCTGCCAACATGAGAAAATTTACCCGCCTACGGGGTTCCCCCGCGAAAGGGCCGGCGCCGGTTCGCCCTTAATTGTTATCAACACACTTTCTAAAAAAACAGGATGCCTGTAGTACAAATGGTGCCGGTAATCAGGCTAACGTGCCCGTGTTCCGCTATTACATTAATCAATCATTATTAACCAAAACATTGCCAATGAGAAATACAACACAAGCTATAACATGAGTATAACGTACATGCCAAAGAGAATATGATTTAAGCCTGCAGGCGTTTCACCAAAACAACTTATTGTATGAAAACGATTGTTTGCCTTATTAAACTTTATCTATTTCTTGCTTTTATAATATGCCAATTAACAGTATATGCAAATAATAGCCACACAACAACTTATACAGCTTTTACCGTAAATGGAAAAGTTGTTGATGGCAAGGGTAATGGGCTCTCCGGAGCATCCATTATGCAAAAGGATCATTCAAATGGCGCCACTACTGCCGCTGACGGAAGTTTTAGCATAACCATACAGGAAGAATCAGCCGTGCTGGTGGTATCCTATATTGGTTTTCAAACCAAAGAAGTTTTAGTAAAAGCCGGAACTGCTGACATTATTGTAATGCTAAGTGCTGTTACCGGTACAATGGAAGATGTGATCGTAATTGGTTACGGCACACAAAAAAAGCAACTTTCTACCTCAGCTGTGGCAACGGTAAAAAATGAACAGCTCACAGCAGTGCCTGCTGCCAACATTTCAAACTCCCTGGCCGGCAGGGCCACAGGTGTAATGACTCGTGCCAATGGTGGCCGGCCTGGTGCAGATAATGCTACCATCTATGTCAGAGGGCTTGCCACCACCGGTACAACGGTGAATGGAGTTACTTATAATACTACACCCTTAATTGTTGTGGATGGTATTATCCGCAATAATATCAATGAAGTAGATCCTAATAACATTGAAAGTGTATCGGTGCTAAAAGATGCTGCTGCTGTAGCTCCTTATGGATTAGGTGGCGCAAATGGGGTTATCCTTATTACAACAAAGAGAGGTACTACCGGAACACCTGCTTTAAGTTTTGGCGGATACTATGGTGATCAGCAACCTACCTATTTGCCCAAAATGCTCGGTGCAATAGATTACATGAAACTTAAACTCGAAGCCTATGTAACTGAAAACCCCACCGGAACAAGTCCAACATACAGCCAGGCCTATATTGATAATTATATTCAAAATCATGCGAAAGACCCTGATCAATATCCTATATCTGATGCATTGAATGATGTGGTAAAAAAACATGCACCTATTTACCAGGGCAATCTGCAGGTACGGGGCGGCAGCCAAATGGTAAAATATTATGCCGGTATCAGTTACTTTAAACAGGATGGGATGTTTGACAAGTCAAATTATGAGCGGTACAATTATAGTGTGAACCTCGATGTGAATATAACACCCACTACTATAGCAACCTTTTCTTTAAATGGGGCTGTTCAAAAAACATCTGACGTGGATGGAAGCACCGGACAGTTATTCAGGGGCGTTTATAAGTTTCTTCCTGTTGCTCCGCTCAGGTTCACCAATGGTTTATGGGGCGAGAGTTCAGGCAATGCGCCACTGGGAGTAACCAGCTCCGAAGGCTATTTTCGTCAAAACACTAACAATATCTTAAGTACTATTACGCTGGAGCAAAAGCTTCCGTTTATAAAAGGACTTAGTATAAAGGGAACTTTTAGTTATGATCCCTATAATTATGTTCAGAAGCAATGGCATAAGCCATTTATTTACTGGACGCAAAACGTTAGTACAACTCCTTATACCTATACTGCTGCTTTTTCTACCCAGGAAAGCAGCGCTACACCATATACCTGGTTGAACCAGCAATACTGGCAAAATAACACCATCACTTTTCAGGGTTACCTCAATTATCAACAAACGTTTGGCAAACATGCAATTACCGGTTTAGTAGTTGCCGAAAAGCGAAATAATAAACAGGCTGATTTCAGGGCAAGAATAAACAATTTCGCGGTGAACATTGATGAACTTACAATGGGCAGCTCGAATAAGAACGACTTTGATATTGCGGGGGGATCTGGTACCGGTAGTCAGATCGGTTATGTATACCGCGCAAATTATGCTTATGACAGGCGATTTTTGTTTGAAGCCTCAGGCAGATATGATGGCCACTATTATTTTGCTCCCAATAAGCGATGGGTTTATCTTCCTGCGTTTTCACTGGGTTGGATAATTTCAAATGAAAATTTCTTTAAACCGGTGGGCTTTGTCGATTACCTCAAACTCAGGGGATCATGGGGTAAATCCGGCAATCTTACCAGTACCGGATTCCAGTTCCTTAATCTTTATCCCCTTAGAGGAAATGCTTATGCATTTGGTGATGGCGCACTGGTGCAGGGCTCTTTCGCGCAAATTGAAAATAACCCGAATATTACCTGGGAAATAAGTAAAAAAACAGATGTTGCCCTTGAAGCAACGCTGTGGAAAGGTCTTTTGCGATTGGAGGCTGATTACTTTTTTGAAAGAAGAACAGGGTTATTAATGTCGCCTAACAGCGCAATACCACAGGAATACGGAATTCCATTGGCACAGGAAAATGCGGGGATCATGGACAACCATGGTATTGAATTATCAATCGGAACTTCAAAAAAATTAAGTAATGGGTTGCAGATTTCCATTGATGGAAACTTTACTTATGCAAAAAACAAAGTAATAAAGTTGTATGAAACAGATGTAACCAGGAACAATCCAAGGCGCAGCAGAACCGGTCGCCCGTATAATACGGTGTTCGGCTATCAATCACTTGGCTTGTTCACCACTGCCGACGATAAAAACGGAGATGGTTTTATTACTGCTACAGATGGCTATAACATTACGCAGTTTGGAACGTTGCGCCCCGGCGATATTAAGTATGCAGATGTGGGCGGCCCCAATGGCGTGCCAGACGGCAAAATTGATCTGAACGATGAAACAGTCATCGGGCGGCCGCAAACACCCGGTATTATTTACGGTATTAATGCCGCTGCCAGCTGGAAGGGATTTGATGTTTCCTTATTATTTCAGGGATCTGGAATGTCGAGCTTTAATGTTTATGGGTTCATGACGGTTGCTCACTTTAATAATAACAGCAATTCTTCTTACGAATATTACAACAACAGGTGGACACCTGACCATCAGAACGCAAAATATCCACGGGCATATTCTGCCCCTACCAATAACAACGGACAACCTTCTGATTTCTGGATCGTAAGCAGTTCGTACTTAAGGTTAAAAACGGCGTCATTGGGGTATACCGTTCCTGCAAAGGTGAGCGCCAAAATCAGAATGAAAAACTTCCGGATATATGTAACCGGTCAGAATATGTTGACATTCGCGAAATTGAAGTTTACAGATCCTGAAACAATTGGTGAACAAGGCTATCCTATTCAGAAAACATTCCTGATCGGTTTTAATACCAGCTTCTAAAATTAAAAATTTAAAAGATGGAACCAGTAAAAACATATATTTTATACGGTTGCATGGTAACCGCATTGCTGGGTTTATTTTCCTGCGATAAAAACCTGGATAACGAGGTTAAAACAAGCTTTGACGATAAAACACAATGGCAGTCTGAATCCTATGCCGATATTTTTTTAAACGATGTATATGACCAGTTGCCTGACCTATATTCCCAGCCTGAAAACCTGGATAATTTTACCGATGACAACGATGCGGGGTTTTATTATAATTCATGGAAGTACAAAGACGGGAACCTTGACCCTGCTTCTGCAGATTATACGCTTTTTGGCGGCGGCGCTACCGGCGTTCAAACAGTGAGCAGGTATAACTGGCCTGCCCTTTATACTTCTATCAGGAAATGCAATACCTTTATTCAACAGGTAACTGCTCATAAAAGCAATTATGGGAATGATTGGTTCAATAAACGTATTGATGAAGCCCGGTTTAACAGGGCTTTTCACTACAGCATTCTTTTTCTGCATTGGGGCGGGGTACCGCTAATTTTGGATCCACAGGTACGATCAGATACCGCCTCTTTGTTTGTAAAAAGAAGTACTTATGCAGAAACACTTGACTTTATAGTGAAAACAGTGGATACGATACTTGCCAATAAATACCTTGCAGTTAAGTATAACAAGGGCAACCCCGATGCCGGCAGGGCTACACTGGGGGCAGCCTTGATGTTAAAGGCTTATGTGCAGTTAGTGGCTGCAAGTCCTACATTCAATTCCGCTACTTATCCCGGAGGTGCTGATCCTAATAAGATAGCCGGGTTTGGCAATGCAGATGCCACCCGTTGGGCAACGGCGGCTGCTTCCTTTAAAAAGTTCATGGATGATTGGGGTGGAACGGGAAAACCATACAATCTTTTTCCCGAAGATTCTACCCTCTGGTATGAGGATAACGAATACAATACAGAAGTGATTTGGGACCGGCAGTATGTTCCCAATGTGAAAGGATCTAATTATGAGCAATACGGCGGGCCTGTGTATGTGCTCGGTTCTTACTATACCTGGGGTAACTATAACCCAACGCAGGAACTGGTAGATCAATTCTTCATGGCAAATGGCAAACCTATAACCGATCCCGCTTCGGGCTATGATCCTCAAAAACCTTATGTGGGCCGTGAAAGCAGGTTTTATAAATGGATCGTTTATGATGGAGCGCCTTATAAACTGGACTGGATGTTGGCGCAGGATACCATTTACACCCGCATTGATAAAGTAAGGCCATCACTGAATCAAATTGATTTTGCGAGCACGGATGTAAGCAATACAGGCTATTATTTCAGGAAGAAGTTAAATCCAAAGAACCGCCCTTCAACAGGGTTGAGTGGCGCCAACTATATTTATTTCCGGTATGCAGAAGTGCTGTTAGGTTATGCAGAAGCGCAAAATGAGGCGGTGGGGCCTGATGCATCTGTATACAATGCCATGAATACGATCAGGGCCCGGGTAAACCTGCCTGCTTTACCTGCATCATTAAACCAAAGCCAAATGCGCGATGCCATTCGCCAGGAAAGAAGAGTAGAACTTTGCTTTGAGAACAAACGCTTCCAGGATATCATTCGCTGGAGAATTGCAGACCAGGTATTGACGGCTGATTTACATGGAATGAAGATTGAAAACGCTATACCGGGTAACAACAGCGGCATTTGGATATATACCCCAGTAGGTTTGAATCATCCACATGCATTCAAAATGAAACAGTATCTGCATCCCATTCCGCAAATGGCGCTGGCGCAGAACTATAAACTGGTACAAACACCCGGCTATTGATCCTATAATTTTTTAAATCTGCACATCATGAAAAAAATTTCTTTGCTGTTTATAACTGTAATAGCATATGGTATGCTGCCGGCTCAGTTTGCCGGTATTCAGAGCAATGAGGAGCAGCCCCTTCCTGCAGGCTTCAAACCTGCATCTACCAACACGTTTTTATCGCAGTATCCTGCTGTTAATGAGGAAACCCACCAGGCCACGTTCAGGGTTGTAGCGCCCTATGCACAAAATGTAACTTTGCAGTTGAGTGGACAACCCGCTATGACAAAAGACGATAAAGGCGTGTGGTGGTATACGACAGACCCGCTGGTAGTAGGTTTTCATTATTATGCCGTTATGATAGACAGTGTTCCGGTAATGGATAGAGGAAGCCAGGCTTATTTTGGCAGCAACTGGGAATCCGCAGGTATTGAAGTGCCTGAAGGGCCTGAAGGTGATTATTACCGGTTCAATAAAAACATTGCACATGGAGAAGTACGTTCTCTTTACCATTGGTCTGACATTAATGGATTAGAACGTCATGTGAATGTTTATGTGCCGGCTGAATATGAAAAAAATCCAAAGAAAAAATACCCGGTGCTTTATCTCCTTCATGGCTGGGGTGAGGATGAGAACGGTTGGGCTGTGCAGGGACACCTGGCTAATATCATGGATGGTTTAATTGCAGGCGGCAAAGCTGTACCTATGATCATTGTAATGCCAAGCGGCGACATTAAAACAGATTCAGATGTGCGTAAAGCATCAGGTGATATAACCGATATTCTGATCAAAGATCTTATTCCTTACATTGATGAAACTTTCCGCACGTATACCGACCGCGACCACCGGGCTATGGCTGGGCTATCACGAGGCGGCGCTCAAACCTGGAATGCGGTACTGAACAATATGGACAAATTTGCCTGGATGGGTGGTTTTAGCGGTTCAGGCCGTTTTAGCCCCAACCCGCTTAATCCTAAAGCTCCGGTTTTGACCATTGAGACAGCCTATAACGGTGTATTTAAAGACGCGGAGGCATTTAACAAAAAAATGAAACTGTTATTTATCAGCATTGGCACTGCAGAAGGGCAGGCGGCTAAACAAACCTATGAAACATTGAAAAATCATGGTATTAAAAACCTGGTGTATCATGAATCGCAAGGTACCGCCCATGAATGGCTCACCTGGCGCAGGGCGCTCAATGATTTTGCGCCAAGGTTGTTTAAATAACACTCAATGAATGAAAAGGCTGTCTCCTGTTCCTGTTATGAGCCATTTATTATTTACTATAAGCTATCCCGCTATAATTACGGCTTATCCTGTACTAATGATATTGGAACCAGAATTTGGTCTGCCACGTAAGTAGCTATGTTTGGCGCATAAGTAGCTATGTTTGGAATATATCTACGTTTTTTTGGTTTGTATGTAAGCAACTTCGGAGCTCATCTTCAAATGTTTTTCATTAAAAATAGCTACATATGCCGTAAACATTTAGACTTTGGATGCAAACATGCTGACTTATACGCCAATGTTGAGTAAATATGTGACATAATGAATACGAAATGCTCCATTTATCGTTAGATGCGCTGAGAACATTAAACAAAATGAAACAAAATAAGCTACATTAGGTCAAATAATTAAGAGAAGTCATCCAATTGTTGAATAATTAGGCCAAACTAAAAAGTTCCTGCCGCAGTGCAGCAGGAACTTTTTAGAAAAAAATCCACTTTTACGATTGCTGATTTTCAGTACCCCGGCCCGTCAGTTCCTGCAACTCTTCTATTTTTTTCGATGCCTCCGCTTTCGTCATATGCTCATCGATCTCCACTTTGGCTTCTCCTGCCAGGGTATGCAAATACGAGCGTTGTGCTTCCGTCATCGGTTCATTGCCTGTTGTCCAGTTATCGGGATCTTTAATGGCGTTGCCTTTATTGTTGTTGTGATCAGTATTTTGCATATACTAATAATTTTAGTACATGTTATGCAGAATTTATGCCAGCCTATTTCCCCTGCACTACGCGTTTCCGCATTTCATTCACGCCTTCAACACTATAGGTTAGATAGCGATCCATTATTGCAGCAGCGTTCTCTTTACTCAGTGTACCAGTGTATGCTTTTACAATAGCACTAATGGCAAGTAGCGGGTTATCTCTGAAAATAATATGTGCGCATCCATAAGCGGTAATGCCCTGCCGGTTGGGCTGGGCTGCTGCAAATTCCCTGTGACAGGCTTTCCAGCGAATAGCGCCTGCCGAATCGGGAAACGGCGGTACATTTTCCGCAACCAGGTCAATGACGGGGATGGTAGCGGGGAAAGGTGATTTTTTCATGAGTGCTACGGTACTGGCTAAACTAAGGCCGGCGTAATAGTCTGCCCAATTATTGGTGGGCTGCTTGTTTACCCAATAATCTCTTCTCAGTTTCATTACGCTATCAACATAGCTATCCTGAAACCAGCAAACATGATTAACGTCGAACAATACGGCTGCTTTTACCTTTTTAGGATTTCTGACAGCATACAGCGTGGCGCAAAAACCGCCGTATGAATGGGCTACCTGCATAATACTTCCATCATATCCCAGCTTTTTCAACCCTGTTTCCAGTCCTTCAATACCTTGTTGAATGCCATGTTTGTTCAGGTCGTGGTTGGTGGTGTCCAGTTCACTTTTTCCAAAGCCAGCGCGGTCGTAAGTAATAAGCGTTGCTTGTGTAATAGCTGCTATTGGCTTCAGGATAATATCCCAAACACTCACATCGGCGCCAGCCCCGCCTTCAAACAAAATTGGCATCCCATTCCCTTTTATAATATGAAAATGCAGCCGGTAACCACCCACATCAATTAAGGTATCAATAGTTTGACAGTTGGCTGAATGGGCCATTAATCCCAAAAAAGTGATTGTTGTAAGCAGATATTTTTTCATGGATCTACAGGTTTTTACATGTAAATGAACTCAGATGCATAACTCCGCAAATTCCATAAAAAAGCTTCAGGCCTTTAAAACCTGAAGCTTTCGTTTATTAATATTCTGACTACTTACGGCGTAAGTATTTTTTGTATGGTTGCTACAACCTGGTCAACCTCTTCGCGTGAATTGTATTTGCTAAAAGAAAACCTTACAGCCGTACAGGTGGTTTCTTTTTGTAATGCTTTTATTACATGCGAGGTGCTTTTTTCACCACTGCTGCATGCGCTGCCGCCCGATACACAAATGCCGGCCATATCCAGTTCAAGTAACAGTGATCCGGTATTAGGCGATGGCGGAAAACAAACGTTCAACACAGTATATAAAGAGTGTTCAGGGCTGTTTACCACAATGCCGGGGACGGTAGTGGTTAACTGCTGCTTCATGTATTGTTTTAAGTCGTTGATGTACCG
>CBIMFG010000020.1:0-12286 GCA_966243125.1 uncultured Niastella sp. | reverse complement strand
CACTGTTTCAGCTGGTTGTATTCGCTTTATGAATATCATTACTTATGTTATCGAAAGTAGTGCAATCTCATAATGTAGAGAAATGACTTTGATCAGGAATTTCACTCATACTACCATCAATACACAAACTAAAAAACGGTCCCGACAGAGCCGGAACCGAGCAATCCGTTTAAGACGGACAATGTGATATGTATGGGGTTACAACCCGAAGCGGCCTTTTGTTTTTAGCGGATGCACATGAACATGAAGGTGTAAATCAGTAACCCGTGTTCTGCAACAAAGCAGGATCTCTGCTTAATTCAGCCGGGGATATAGGATACAATAAAGCATTATCTGACCAGGGACTTTTGTCGGGGATCGTACTCAGTACCGCCCCTGCTTTACCCGTTCTTTTCAGGTCGAACCAGCGGTGGCCCCATTCGGCACACAATTCAACGCGGCGTTCGCGGGCAACGGCATTCAACAGATCGGTTTGCGAGGCAGCGGTGGTGTTGGGTAAACCGGCGCGGTTGCGCAACACATTCAGGTCTGCTGCGGCGTCTGCAATTTTACTGAGTTGTGCCCTGGCCTCAGCCCTGATAAGATATTGTTCGGCCAAACGCAGCACCATATAATATTGCGAAACCGTAGTTCCTGAAACTATCTGGGTTGTATATTTTGCCACATAATAATAGGGAATGCCATTATAGGGCGTATCGCTGGGCGTTGGGGTACTATCTATCCAGGTACTTCTACGAAGGTCATTGGGCTCAAAGGCATGTGCCAGGCCTGGCGTTAAACTGTAGTTTGGTACTAACGTAGTCACATACGCATTGAATATAAATGGTATTAACAGGCCAGCCTGATCGGCAGGATCAAAGGCCGACATCCGGAGAGCAGGTACAAAATTGACCGATTCCCAGGTTCCTGTTTGCGGCATTTTATCAATATTCTGTTTTAATTGCCAGATGGCCTCTGTACTATTGTTTAGAAATACATCGTTCAGGTTACTCTTCAGGCTAAACTGATTATTACCAATTACTGCACTGGCTTCGGCCTCTGCAGCAGCCCAGTTCTGCTGGTATAAATATACCCTGGCCAACAAAGCAGTTGCAGCCCATTTATTGACCCTTATACGTTCACCCATTCCGGTTGAATAATCGTTCGGCAGTGCCTGCTGGGCATCTTTCAGGTCAAGCACCATTTGTTCATATACGTTGGCCGTGGGAGTTCTGGCCATGTTGGCAGTTTTGGTAACATCGGTGGTTAATACCACTGGCACATCACCATATATGTTAGTAAGATAGAAGTAACAAAATGCCCTGATGAATTTCGCTTCGCCGGTGAGTACCTTACGGGCGCTGTCTACCAACTGAGGCGATGTGGAGGCCGCAATTCCTTCAATGACTGCATTGGCCCCATAGATCAGCTTATAAGCAGGCTGCCAGAATATAAGATCAGGCGTTGTATTGCTCTTCAAAAGCTTATTGGTATAGAACTGGTATACAGGGGCAATAGTAGCACCCATAAAACTGATCAGTTCATCGGACGATAAACCGGTATAAATGGTAGTGCCGCCATTGCTGAATAGCATGGTGCCGGTATTGGTCATCATTTGGGAATACAGCGCCGACATGGCAGCATCTGCCAACGCATTGGTGCTGAATGTTCGTTCGGTAGTAATGGTATTTGTAGGCAGGCCTACATCCACCAGTTTTTTACAACTGCCGGCTGTTCCTGCTATCATTACACAGGCAAAAAGGGTACGGATCACTCCTCTTTTATTATTATAATTGAAAAACATGTTATGCTGGTTTTGAGTGATAGTTATAATTATAACGAACAGCTGATACCGGCTGTAATGGTTCTGGTAGGCGGCAAGCTTCCAAAACTTCCCGCCTCAGGATCGCCGCCTTTGAACTTTGTAATAACAAACAGATTCTGCGCATTTATATTAAATGACAGGTTGCTGAGGTGCGCCTTACGGGCTAAAGCAGCAGGAAGGCCGTACGACAATGCTACTGTACGCAACCGGATAAAGCTCGCGTCTGTGTAATTACCATCGGAAGTACTGAAATCAGAGAACACGGCGGCATTGGTCAATTTTGGGGCCAGTGCAATATCACCCGGTTTTTGCCAGCGGTTGTCATATTCCCATTGAGAAATATTACTAAGCTGCGCATAGGAACTTTTCAGGAAGTTATTACCGATGCCCTTTTTATAACTGAAGTTGGCGCTGAGATACCAGTTCTTATACCGGAACTGCTGCGTGAACCCGCCAAAATATTTGGGCGCCATATTAACGGCAATATAGCGGTCGTCATCAACCGTACCGGGAGACACGTTGCCGCCTGCCGATATTTTTCCATCATGGTTATGATCTTCTAAAACATATGACCCGGTGAGCGGATCAACGCCAAGGTATTTGAACAGATACAGGTTGGTAAGGGGTTGTCCTATCTTATACATTGAAAAATAAGGTGATTTGTCAAGATCCGGATACGACAACAGCTTGTTCGTATTAATGCCTATGTTGAAACTAACAGACCAGGAGAAGTTTTTCTTACTGATCAGATTGGCATTGAGGGATGATTCCCAACCGCTGTTCCGTACATTGGCCGGCGAGTTGGCGGTAACAGACGAAAAACCGGTAAAGGTGGGTGTGGGAAATGCCACCAGCTGGTTATCGCAGCGGTTACTGTAGTACACCACCTGCAGGTTGATGCGGTCTGCAATAAAACCCACATCCATACCTGCCTCGGTTTTCCGGTTCGACTGCCAGTGAAAATTATTGTTGGCCTGTATTTGCGGAGCAAGCGGCGCAACGCCATTATAGTTGGTGAGTGCACCAGTGTTCCCCCATTGCGTTAAATACTGGTAATCGCCCACGGCATCGCTGCCCGTTATTCCATAGCTGCCGCGAAACTTAAGAAAGCTTACCCAACCCGGCAGTATTTTTGTGGCCCAGCCTTCTTCACTGAGCAGCCAGGCCGCCCCTACCGATCCAAAATTTCCGAATTGTTTACCGGGGCCAAACCGGCTGCTTCCGTCCCGGCGTGCATTCAGGTTAAGGATGTATTTGTTGTCGAGGTTATAATTGATACGCACAAACACCCCGGCATATTTATATTTCCCGGTGAGGTCGGCGATCTTCTGTACGGGAGCGTTTGACATGCTGTATAACAGCGCATCGTCGGTATAGCCACCGCCTTGCAACTTGTAACTGGTTGTAGTATTATTTTGATAGGTACCGCCAGCCAGCACATTCCACCTTCCTACACTGCTTGTAAGATTGTATTCCACCTGCGGCTCCACGATCAGGTTGTTCGCTTTATCTATACCTAGTAAGGCCGCTCCTGTTTTATGCGAGGTTGACGAACCGGTGGTATCCTGAGACGCAAGCGGCTGGTAATTGGAAGCAAGGTCATCGGACATATTATAGCCAATGGTAGAACGGGCTACCAGTCCTGGCAGAATGTAATATTTCAGTTCGATATTAGTAGTGAGAAAGTTCGATTTAGATACGTAAGGTTGTAACAAGCCGCCGAAGGGGTAGCTAAGGTTCAGGTTTTTCCATGCTAAAAAGTTCAGGTTTCCTGAACTGTCATACACCGGGGGCGCTATAGGCGGTTCACCAGCAACGCCACTCAGATTGTTCATATTCGACATACTACTGGCATAATTGGCGCCCAGGGAAAAGTTGAACTTATTATCGAGGCTATGCGTCATGAAATTGAGCGAAAAAGACGTTTTCTGATCAGCGCCTGAAGTAGTTGTGATATCTTTTGAACGATTGTATCCCGCACCGATACGGAAAGTACTTAATGCAGTACCACCTGAATAATCAGTTTGTATATTGGTCCACTGGGCTAAATGTCCCCACAGATAATGCTGCCAGTCAATATTCCGGGTGGTATCAGACAATAACAGATCGGGTGCATAACCCGGTCCGGGTGCAACGGTAGGTGTTATACCGTCATTTTTAAAAGCCTCCCGGCGCATAGCCAGGTATTGCGAGGTATTAAGCATATCCCAGGTACGGGTAACGAAGTTTACCCCCTGTGAGTAGTCGATATTGATCCTGTTCTTTCCGGGTTTACCTTTTTTTGTGGTAATAAGAATAACCCCATTGGCGCCGCGGCTTCCGTAAATAGCTGTTGCATCGGCATCCTTCAATACCTCCATTGACTCTATATCGGCCATATTCAAATTGAACAGCGGGCTTTGCCCACCGGTAATTGAAACGCCTGATTGCATTGCGCCTCTGGATACACTGGTGTTTCCCTGCCGCAACGTTCCGCCAATATCCAGTATGGTCAGCGGTACCCCGTCGATGATGTATAATGGATCGGAGGTAAAATTGGGGTTCACTACACTTCTTCCCCTGATCTCCACTTTAACAGGTCCTGATGCATAACCGCTGGTTGGTGTTATTTCAAGTCCCGGTACCTTACCCTGTAAAGCCAATAACGGGTTCATGGTCCGTTGCTCCTGTAATTCTTTACTTGTTACCACGCCAATATTGGAGGTAGTAAGCCGCCTGCTGGTAGTACCATAAGCCTGCACCACTACTTTATCCAACTCACTTTCGGCCACTTCCAGCACAACGAACAAAGGTTGTTTGCCGGGGCTTACCATATGGGTTTTAAAACCGGCATAACTAACCATCAATACCTCACCGGCTGCCAATCCTTTGATCTTAAAATTTCCCCTACTATCGGTAATGGCTGATCTTTTTGTTTTGGACGACATCACCGACGCATTTACCATGGGTTCCCCTTGCCTGTTCACTACCTTGCCCTCAACCGAAATGGTATCAACCAACGGGGCTGCAGTGGTTGCTGCAGGCGCCGCCGGTGCCGTCCGCTTTACCGTATTTATTACAATTACCTTATCTATTAAAGAATACGTGTAAGGCAATCCGGAGAATAGTTTTTGCAGCGCCTCATTTATCTGAACATTCTTTACCTGCAGGCTGATCAAATACTTTTTCTCTGACAGGTCTTTGGCATACACGAAGAAGTAACCGGTTTGTTTTTCAATTTCTTTACAAACCTTTTCCAGCGGCATACTCTGTACCGATAGTGTTACGGTTTGCGAGTAACTGTGAGCGCTTGCCTGAATACCGGTTAAAAATAAAATAACAATCAGTCTTGTGATCAATAACCGTTTACGGCAACTGCCGGTGGCAGTTGATGTTCTGATAATCATAAGCTTCTTTTAGTTCTGGTTGACTTTTTTTATTGCTGCTTAATGGTTAATACCGGTAAAGTCATGGTGCAACGGTGATCTTTCTTCCTTCTATTGTAAAATGTACCCAACCGGTTGATTCCAGTATTTTCAGCACCGTTGACACCGGCACCTGGCGGGGTATTGTTCCTATAAACTGTTTATCTATTTTTCCTTCATATACGATCTCCACGTCGTACCAGCGGGCTATTTGGCGCATGATAGATTCTACAGACGCATCTTCGAAACGGAAGAGGCCGTTTTTCCATGCCATGACCTGTTCCAGATCTGGTGAATGGTGAATGGTCAATGGTGAATTGTCCGCGATTTCAGCCTGTTGGCCAGGTTCCAGGATGGCTGTTTTTCCATTGGCCACTGACCATTGACCATTGACGACTTTCACGCTTCCTTCCAGCAAAGTGGTTGTGATGGCGGCTTCATCTTCGTAGGCATTGATATTAAAGTGAGTGCCCAATACTTCTACCTGGCCTTCCCTGGGAGTAATGACCTTAAATGGTTTTTCTTTATTCTTTGCCACTTCAAAGTAAGCTTCACCCATCAATTCCACTACGCGATCATTGCCTGTAAATGCCGTAGGGAACCGGAGCGATGATTGGGCATTCAGCCATACCCTGCTGCCATCGGGCAGTTGCAACTGGTATTGTCCTCCCCTGGGCGTTCTTAATATATTGTAAGCAACGGTTGCTGCATTGTTCTGCTGCGGGGAATTATACAGCACTATCCCATCCTGTTTGTGAACGGCTGTACCGCCCTGGTTGCCTATATTTCCATTGTCAGTGCTGTCGAGCACAATATTCCTTCCATCGGCCAGTTGCAGAATGGCTTTGTCGTTACCGGGTTGCACATCGTTTCGATAGCGTTGCGTTACAGGCAAATAAGCGGTTTTGTTGTTTCCATTCCGGCGGTTCAATACCACTATGGTGGCAGTTACAATGGCGCCTGTAACTATTGCTGCTGCCATATATTTTACAATCACTTTTGTACCAAAGCGCAGTTTCCTTACCGGAACTACAGGAAAAGCCTGACTGTGTATGGGTTCTATGATATTAAGCACATCGGCCAGCGCCCTTTCCTGATCAATGCCATACAGGTATTGCAGGGCTTTTTCAATTTCATCGAAACTGGTTATGGTATCAAAGAACTGCCTGTCGGCTTCGGTGCGTTGGCTGAGCCATTCATTAAGAGCAGCCTGTTCTTCTGCATTCAACTCTTCTTTTGCCTTCTTCAGTAACAGGCTGCTTATACGTTCTATCGTTTGTATTATTTGCTGGTCGTTTGTTGACATGGTTAATGGTTCGTTTTCTTTATGGTTTAATTGCATTCAAAGGATAAAAACACTTCAACTGAAAAAAAGAACTACGCCGTTTTTAAATATTCTTCCTGGTGGCTGCTTTTTCAAATGTTTCTTCATAGCGATGATGATTCGTATTCATGAGGCGGTCCCAGATATTGAAGTACAGCCCGTAATTGCATTTGCTGTAATGGTGATGCATATTGTGATGGGTAGAAGTGTTGTGCCATTTCAGCCATTTATTTTTCAACATACCAGCGGGAAACAATTCATATCCAAGGTGTCCCAGCACATTCATAATGATCATGTATAAACCAAACAATGAAAATGCCAGCGGATGCATAGGAATGGTAAATGCGGCCAGCGGAACAATGCCTGCTTCAACCAGCGATTCAACAGGGTGAAAGGAAAAGGCGGCCCAGGGTGTAGGGTTATGGCTTTTGTGATGAACATGATGCACATACCGGAAGATCTTTTTCCAGTGCATAAACCGGTGACTCCAGTAAAAATAAGTGTCGTGCATAAAAATGCACGACACTACACTAATGAACAAATACGTCAGAGAATGCTCATGGATATTGGTATAAACGCGGGTATACCTTTTAACTGGGTCAGTATAAACAAGATGCACCACTACTGCAAAGATCACCACGGCTGTTAACGAATACAGGAACTCCTGCCGCACAATAGCCGGTTTAGGATAGCGGGGTTGAATTTTACGGTGATACCATTTTGTTCGCTGCCAGTAATAAAAGATGCCATAGGCAATGCCGGCAATAACCAGGTACCGGAGTAAAATGCTGGCAACAATCCATGAAAAAGGAATATTTGTGAACATAAAATACGTTTTATAAACCGGGTGCACGGGAAGACAACATCCATTTTTTGAGTCTTTCATGCAGGTCCTGCAAATGGTATTTGGTGGTATTGTCTTTTACCTGCGGCAACGCATTCCCGAGTTCCTGGAATAACTGCACCATATCGGCACGCACCGTGCTGAATGCATCATTTTCCGTTATTTGAGGCGAGGGTGAGATCAGGATATCCATCAGTGCACCTACGTAAGTTTTCTGTAGGGTACGGCGATACGGATCTGATACTGAAACAGCCGGGTTTTTCAATTCTTTCCAGATGCCTTTATGTATGATGGTCATGTATTCATCTATGGGCAATGACTTTTCGGGGCCAAAGCGGCGGGTATTCGCCAGCATCTTGCTGAAAGTTTTCATATCGAGCAATGAATTCAGTAAGCGTACCTGCACGTCTTCTACAAAATCGGCAAGCGCCGGTTGATCGGTTTTATTGATCACGTCTTTATTCAGTAACCAATAGGGTGTTGTAAACAACTGTTCGTTAAAGAATTCGAGTGCTTCTTCCTGCTTTGCCCGGGGTACCGGTGCGTATACATCACCTTTTGTTTTTTCACTTGTTACGGTAAGCTGAATGCCGCCGATATAATTCTCAACATGGCCAATATACCTGAAGTACTGTGATTTTACAGAATTATATATTTCAGTAAGGCCTTCGTACATACCGTTCTTGTCATAGGTCCATGCGGGTAAAGAAGGCACTATGCGTTGCAGGTTTTTGATGCCATAAGTGCTGGCTTTTGCGGCGTCATCGCCGAGGTCTTCCGTTTGGCAACGTGGGTCAACCCCTTTTCTTGTTTCTCCGTCGCCAAACCACAACAAGGGATTATGCGCCAGGCTATCGGTAGTTCTTTCATTCATTACTTTTCTGTCTTCATCGGCATTGGCAGCCCATGAGTTCTTATACCCCCACTCGATGGCCCAGCGGTCGTATTCTCCAATACGCGGGAACAGGTCTTCACGTTCCAGTTTATCTTCAGGCTGAGCTACATAATTAAAACGGGCATAGTCCATGATACTGGCAGTATGCCCATGTTTACGCAACCAGGTTTTGCTGCGCAGGCTGTCGACCGGAGTTTGGCTGCTGCTGCCAAAATTGTGGCGCAGTCCCAGTGTATGCCCTACTTCGTGGCTGGAAACAAAACGGATCAGTTGTCCCATCAGTTCATCATCCAGTTTGGGAGTACGCGCTTTGGGGTCTATGGCTGCAGTTTGCACCAGGTACCAATCGTGCAGCAGTTGCATTACATTGTGATACCAGCCTATGCGGCTTTGAATTATTTCTCCGCTCCGCGGGTCGTGCACCTGCGGGCCTTTGGCATTCATGATCTCCGAAGGGTAATACTGGATAATGGAATAGCGCGCATCTTCCATGCTCATGGTGGTATCGTTCTCGGGCCATTCTTTGCCTATGATGGCATTTTTAAATCCAGCCTGCTCAAAGGCCCGCTGCCAGTCGTTCACTCCCATAATCAGGTATTTGCGCCATTGTTTGGGTGTAGCGGGATCTATATAAAATACAATGGGTTTGGCAGGTTCAACCAGTTCGCCACGTTTCCATTTTTCGCGGTCTTCTTCTTTGGGTTCCAGGCGCCAGCGAACAATGAATTGGGTGGCTTTCACTTTTTGCTGATCATCGGCATATGGATAATATTCATCGGCAAAGTAACCTACGCGCGAATCAACGATCCGGCGTTGCATAGGCTGGCGGGGCAATATGATAAACGACGTATGCGTCAACAACGTTACCGGTCCGGGAGGGCCACCGGGGCCAATGAATGCCGGCCGCGCAATGCCATTCTTACTGATGCATACCTCTACATTCATGGGGTAGGTACGAATGTATTCTACATTCA
Source organism: uncultured Niastella sp. (assembly GCA_966243125.1). Taxonomy (GTDB): domain Bacteria; phylum Bacteroidota; class Bacteroidia; order Chitinophagales; family Chitinophagaceae; genus Niastella. The sequence continues at coordinate 3,041 of CBIMFG010000020.1, read as the reverse complement.
TGTCTTTCAGGATATTTATATCTACCTGTTTACCCAGCTCGCTTTTTTCTATGGAATTGATAAAGTTCTTTTCTTTTAAGAATTTGTCGCCTTCTATCACATAACTGGCAGAGTCTTTTCCATAAGCCCTGATTGGAAAAGTATACACAACGGGGTTCAGGTTCGATTTAACGACCGCTTTATAAATGGAATTGGTTGAATCGGCTTCGCTGATCACCAGGTCGTAACGAACGTTGATGGTTTCATTAGGACCTTTTTCAAAAATGATGGTCTTTTCATCCAGTTCATCACCGGCAAAAGTGGGAAAACCACCCGGTCCTTTTTCAAGGCGATTGATCACCATGATATCGCGGTTGAGCAGGGAATCGGGTATTTCGAAATACAACGAATCTTTGGACTGGTGTACTGTAAATAATCCTTTTTGGGTAGTAAAGCTCTTATTTATGACCTGGGCATATGGCTTTACGGTTTGCTTCATTGCGCGCAGTAAACTGTCTACACTGACTGGAGCCGGAGGCGCTGTGGTGGTAGTTGCCGGCGCTCCTTTTTTAGCCGTACTTTTTGAGGCTGATTTCTTATGAATAACGCAGGAGGCTACAAAAATAAAAGCACAAAGAACAATAAACGATCTCATAAGTATTTTCAATATTTCCACCCTTCGGCACACGCAGGCCCTACCGGGTTCGTTTAATAAATTAATTGTTTGTAAAACAATCCAGCTGGCTGCCATCCTTGCCTGTGTGGCTGAGGCCGGTTAGTTTACAGTGTACGGCTGGTATAGATTGCAGTAATGTGATATAGGCATTAGCCCTGTTGGCAGAAGTGTGGTTATACAGGAAAATAACCGGAACGGAGTAACCTTCATTTTCCAGCACGCATTCGGTTTGCCGGGTTCCCGGTTCGGCCGTTTGCCGTAAATCAATGAGAAGGCCGGCTCCCTGTTGCTTCGCCCATTGTGCCAGTATGGCCTGGGCCATAGGCTTATAGCTGTTTGCTAAAGAAAGCGCAACGGAATCAAAACTGTTATCGGAAAATTTTACGGCCAAAAAGGTGGCCGCGCTTCCATTCCTGAAGAGATCTATATAACCGGTTCGAATGGGTAAATTGAAAAATCCCTGCGCCTGACCAGGGTCGTTCCATTCACTGTTGAGGCTGTTCAGTTCCGGCATCTTCTTTCTTTCCGGCTTAACGGGTGCGCCTGCACAGGCAAATAACAGAAAGAGTGGACATGCCAGCCAAATACTTTTTCGAAATAAACTGAGCTGATGTAGCATAATTGAAGTGGCAGTTAATGAACCACATAAACACTTCACTGCCACTAAAGAACTAGCAGTTTTTATAAAAATATTTTTTCAAAAAAAATATAACATGAGCTAGTTCTTTTTTCCGGTTCAGGTGTTTAAGGCGCTGGTGTAACCAATTACTAACATTTTTATTGACTGTTTATGTTAAGAGTCCTGATAGCAATAACGCTGGTATCACTATGGGCAATTTCCTGTAAAAAAAGCGATACCATACCTGCTCCTGCATCTGTAAACGTTGTGCATGCCATTGCCACAGGGAAGCCTGTAATACCGGTATTCAGCAGCGATCCCATTCAGTATTTTTTCTCAGCCTCAACAATAAATTATGGCGCCGCGGCCGTGTATTATCCCAATAGCGGAGTACAACCTTTGTATGTGGTCAGCAGTACCGATACACTTACCCATATTTATAATGGAGAAGTATCGCTGGAGGAAGGAAAAATATATTCGCTGTTTTTTGCAGGCGATACCAGTAAACCTGAAGCGGTGCTGGTACAGGATGAGATCCCCGCTTATACCGACAGTGCTGCCGGGGTAAGGCTTATTAATTTATCACCAGCCAGTGCCCCCATAAAAGTGAATATCAAAAGCAAGGGAGCTGCTCAAACCGAATTCAGCAATATTGGGTATAAACAGATCTCTGATTTCAAATCTTTTCCCGCTACTACCAATATAAATGGCAGGCAGTATATTTTTGAAATACGCGACCAGGCCAGTGACAGCTTACTGTTTACTTACACCTGGAATTATACGTTGTTTAAAAACAATACCCTGGTATTCTCGGGTGCAATGCTGGCAGGCAAGCCAGCTTCTTTAACAGTGTTCCCGGTAAACAACTTCTAACCTTTGTATAGCCTTGAATGAGTATAATTGAGACTGTCCCGTATGGCGGGGGCGGTCTTTTGTGTTTTTTTTGTTCTTATAATCAATAATGGTTAGTTTTAATATGCTCCGGTGGGGCGAGATTGTTTCCTGTAAGAAAAGAACAAACGTTCAGTGTTAAAAACTGCCTATTCACATGGAGCATTGCGGAATGAATGAGCATATCATAGAAAATTTCAGGAAAGGCGATCAGGAAGCTTTTGCTGCAATTTTCAGGTTGCATTACCGGCCTCTTTGTTACTTTGCGGCACAACTGGTTACTGAGCTGTCTGAAGCGGAAGATATTGTTAAGGACAGCTTTGTTAAACTCTGGGGTAAATATGCCGACTTCGACAATGCGCAAACCATAAAATCCTTTCTGTACATTACCACCCGCAATGCCTGTTTAAATTCCCTTCGGCATGAACAAGTGAAGAACACGGTGCACAAAGAACTGGCCTATTTGGAAAACGGCCGGGGCGATGAATTGATGCTGAATCAACTGATACGGCTTGAACTGATGCAGGAGATCTATAATGAAATTGAAAAGATGCCTGAAAAGCGGCGCGAAGTTTTTAAAATGGCGTTCATAGAAGGCATGAAGAATGCTGAGATCGCCCAACAGCTTAACCTTTCCATCTTCACAGTAAAAGAACACAAGGCCAAGGCGCTGGCCTATCTGCGGTTGCGCTTTTCCGATAAATATATTATGTTGGTGTTGCTGTTGTTTGCAAAGTCGCACAGTTAAGCTGGTTTCTCTTACACACTTATTGGCAAAATCTGCACAGTTATTGTACAAATGTGCGCATCTATCAAAAACACAAAATAAAATACTGCATTCTTCATTCGATCTTATAACTTCAAGTGTTCTTAATC